>JALOBY010000015.1 GCA_023228045.1 Endomicrobiales bacterium
GTTCATATATGCTTCGTTGTTGTAACAAATGTAAAGCATATTATGTCCGCGTTCCATTGCGCCTGAAAGCGACTGTAAGCCGATATCGTATGTGCCGCCATCACCGCCAAAAGCAATAAACTTAATTTCTTTGTTTATTTTGCCTTGTTTTTTTAAACTTCTGTATGCTGTTTCTACGCCGCTGCAAGTTGCCGCGGAGTTTTCAAACGCAGAGTGAATAAATGGAACTTTCCACGCGGTATATGGGAAAATTGTCGTGGCAACTTCAAGGCATCCTGTTGCCGAGGTTATAACAATTGGGGTATCGGAAGCAGCAAGCAAAACCTGTCTTGCAACCGCACCTGCACCGCAACCGGCGCACAAACGATGCCCACCCGTTAATAGTTCTTCTTTTTTACAAAGTTGTTTTAAATTTGCCATTTATACTTCCTCCAATTAAATTACTTCGTTATCAATAAAAACGAAATTACTTTCTTACATTTATGTATTCAAGCGGCTCGCCAACTTCTCCGCCATTTTTTATTTTTTCAAGACGGTCAAACACTTCTCTAAAATGCTCAAGAGTTATATCTCTTCCGCCGAGGCCATAAACATAGTTTATTGTTTTTGGATTTTTACCAGAATTGTGTGTGAACATTGCGGAGGTTACATCGGTATAAACTGGAGCAAAACTGCCAGAACAAGAATCGGCTCTGTCTAAAATTGCAAGTGCCTTTAAGTGTGCGAGGTCTTTTGCAATTTCTTTGTGCGGGAATGGCCGGAAAACTCTTATTTTAAGCAATCCCGCTTTTACACCTTTTGCACGAAGTTCGTCAACAACTACTTTCGCGGTTCCCGCGGCTGAACCAATTGCCACAATGGCTATTTCGGCATCGTCTAATTTGTACTTTTCATAAAAACTATACTCGCGGCCAAACTGTGCGGCAAAATCTTTTGCAACTTCAAGAATTATTTTTGATGCATTGCGCATTGCGTCGGCAAGCTGTAAACGGTGCTCAAAGTAATAATCTTGCAAATCAAGCGAGCCGAGTGTGTATGGGCGGTCTATATCTAACAAATACCTTTCGGGTTTATATTCGCCGACAAACTTTTTTACTTCTTCGTCTGGTTGTATTTCAACAACTTCCATACAATGGCTGATGATAAATCCGTCAGTGGTTACCATTGTCGGCAGCTTTGCTTTTTCTGCAATGCGTGTAGCTTGCAGCATATTATCGTATGCCTCTTGCGTATTTTCGGAATAAATTTGTATCCAGCCAGCATCACGCGCGCCCATTGTATCGGACTGGTCACCATGAATGTTGATGGGGCTTGAAAGCGCGCGATTAACTTCTGCCATTACTATTGGCAAACGAAGGCCGGCAGCTATGTAAAGCATTTCCCACATTAAGGCAAGGCCTTGTGAAGATGTGCCTGTCATTACCCTTGCACCTGCGGCACAAGCGCCAATACATGCCGACATTGCCGAGTGTTCACTTTCTACGGCTATGTACTCTGTTGGAACAACTCCGTCTGCCACATACTGCGAGAAAATTTGCACAACTTCGGTTGCCGGCGTTATCGGGTAAGCCGCAACAACATCTGGCGCAATTTGGCGCATTGCTTCAGCCATTGCTTCGTTGCCGGTTTTGGCAACAATTTTGCCATTTTTACTTGTTGGTTTTAACATTAATAAACTCCTATATCGCCCGCCACTTGGGCGAGGTCTCGCCCACTCATACGAGTGAGGCGGACGTCTCACCTATCGGTGGACTTAGTATTCACTTCGTTCATACTTGGTTTGGCTAATATGATTTCGCCAAACCGCTCTACAAGGGAAAACCTATGGTTTTCCCATTTCGTCGTCGCTCACTTCCGTTCGCTGAACCCTTTCCTAAATTATGGTACCAATGGTTGACCACTTCATCAACCACTTCGAGTGCATAGGGCACTCTCGAAAGAACATTTATGTCGCGGCTCGCCATCGGCGAAACTTAGTATTTAAACCATAGAACTTGCAATAGATTGCTGGATTCGACGAACGATGACGGTCTTTTCCTTCCTCAAAAAGCTCGCCCGATGTTTATAACATCGCTCTTGCTTTTTGAGTTGTAAAACCCACGACCTCGCTCGTCTCGTTCCTAACACCTATTGCAAGGTCTATGGTTGCTTCGTTCATATTTGCTCGGCTTATTCATAAGCCGAAGCGCTCTACAATTATTCCTGTTTCTTTTCTACTTCCCCGCCCTTCAGGCGAGGTCTCGCCTCGCCACAAAGTGGCGGGCGGACATTGTTACTATTTCTTTTCAACTTCCATTGTTATTGCTTTTGTTTTTACAGGGCACTCAACCGCGCAAATGCCGCAACCTTTGCAGTGCTCCAAATCAAACTCGTCTCTTTTACCGTCTTTAACGGTTATGGCGCTGTCGGGGCAAGATATCCAACAAATCATACATTGAATACATTTTTCTTTGTGCCAAACCGGCTTTTCAGTTCTCCAGCCGCCTGTTATAAAATTTACTGCCGTGCCAGCTTCCAAAATATCGCCTATTGGCAACTGACTGGCGGATAATTTTTTCTCTTCTGCTTTCATTTACTCCTCCAAAATTTTTCTGTGCCGCTATTATCCATTTTTTACTTCGTCGTATGCTCTTTTTATGCAGGCAAGGTTGCCTTCAATAACCTGAGGTTTATGACGAAACTTTTGCTCAAGTTTTTTCTTTGTATCTTCAAGCACATGGTCAATGTCCATAGTGCCAATTACTTTTACAAGCGCGCCAAGCATTGGCGTGTTTGGTATGTTCATTCCGATTGTTTCGGTAGAAATTTTTGATGCGTCAACAACAAAAACCTGCTCAGCTGAAATGCCAAGACGCTCGGCAAGGTCTTTTGAATGAAACGAGGTGTTAACTATAACTTTCCCGTCTTTAGGCAAGCCCTCTGTAACATTTACAGTATCAATCAGCGTTGGGTCTAAAATTACAACAAAGTTTGGTTCTGTTATGCCACAGTGCACAGTTATTGCCGCATCGGCTATTCTATTAAACGACTGCACCGGAGCGCCCATTCTTTCCGGGCCATATTCTGGGAAGGCCTGAATGTGCTTACCTGTTGCTAGTGCTGCTTCACCAAAAAGCAAAGCGGCTGTTTTTGCGCCTTGTCCGCCTCTGCCATGCCAACGAATTTCCATCATATTTTTTGACATAAACCTATACCCTCCATATGAACTATTTTTTATAGAAAGTTCTAATATTGGGCTAAAAGAAAACATCAGCTAAAGAATTATGCGCCTCTACAGCGTGTAATTCCTTGCCAATGTTCTTGGCCCTACATCTCCCTGCGCCCTTGTAAAGCACGGGTGAGTGTTATTTCATCTGCGTATTCTAAATCGCCGCCCATGGGCAGGCCGTATCCAATTCTTGTAACTTTTGGCACAAGCGGTTTAATTTGTTCTGCCAGAAAAAGAGCTGTTATTTCACCTTTTGAATCTGTGTCTGTAGCAATTATTAGTTCGGCAATACTATCACTTTTTAGACGATTTAGCAACTCTTTAACCCTAATGTCATTTGGGCCAACCCCATCAAGCGGCGAAAGCGCGCCGCCAAGCACAAAGTAAAGCCCGTAGTACTGCTTTACAGCACTAAATGCGGTGAGGTCTTGCGGCGTTTCAACCACACAAAGTGTTGTTTTATCTCTTGTGCTATCATCGCAAACATCGCAAGGGTCACTCTGAGTTATGTTAAAACACTTGCCGCAAATTTTTACCGAACCCTTTGCATCTGCTATTGAGTTAACTATTTCGCTTACCTGAGAATCGGGCGCCCTTAATATATGATAGCTCAACCTTTCTGCCATTTTAGGGCCGATACCGGGCATTGTGCGAAACGCCTCTATCATTCTTTCTACAGCTTTAGGCCTTGTCATATATTTAGCACGCTAATTTTTCTTTACCGTTCCTTTAAATAAATCTCTTACTTTTTCTACCGCTGATGGCAACTTTGGGGTAATATTGCCTTCCGGCAAAACTGAAAACACTTCTTTTACGGGAATAATTGGCTCCTGTGTTGATATTACTTGCGGCTCACCGGGCAAAGAAGTGGAACTATTGCTTTCTTGCACAACTATATTTATGGAAATGCTCTTACCAAACTTCCCACTCATTATCTGCTCTATTGTTTCCCTATTAGAGTTGATAGTTTCTTTCTCAAAACGACTTGCCACTGTAAGTGCCAAAACACCACTTGGGCTAAGTGTCTTAAAATGACTATCTTTTAGCATATAGCCAAAAGCCGGGTGCTTTTTACTGAAATCGGCTATTGTTTGACGCCAAAGTGTTAAGTGGCTACTGCTATCATTGGTGCTTGTGTATGAATCTGACACATTATTTTTTGAGCTATCCGTAATTATGTAAGCCGGTTTGTTATCTGAAACTTTATTAGAAGCACTCGCCTCGTTTCGGTTCTCTTTGTTTTGCCCTGCGCCTTCCTGCATTTGCATACCGCCGCTTTTTTCTAGCTCTTCAAGGCGTTTTAATATATCGTCTGCACCAATGTAAGGCAGGCATAACCTTACAAGACAAAGTTCAAGTACTATTCTGGGCTCGTCACTGCGTTTCATTTCATCTACCGCTTTTGTAAGCAACGATGTTGAGCGAACAAGCCATGCTTGGGTAAAATTATCTTTTTCTTTTTCAAGCCACTGCTTTTCGCCAGCTGTAATTTCTACAGCTGATGGGTTTATTTTATAAACCAAGGTTTTACGAAATCTGGAGCGAAGGTCTGATGCAAACTGCGCAAGGTTGTAGCCCTGCATATTTACTTCTTTTACAAGTACCATAATTGCACTTGCATCATTTTGGGCGCAAAACTCAGCAGCTTCGTTTATTAACTTGTCAGGCAAAAGGCCAAGCACCGTGTTTGCATCGGACTCTTTAATATCTTTAACACCTAATGAAATAAGCTGGTCAAGTAAACTTAAAGCATCGCGCATAGAGCCGCCGGTGGTGCTTGCAATTGTTTGCAAAACTTCAGGGGCAACCACTACTTTTTCTTTTTTTAATATTGCTTCAAGGTTGGCAATAATATCTTTTGACGAAATTAAGCGAAAGCGAAATTTTTGACAACGGGAAAGAATTGTAATCGGAATTTTTTGCTGTTCGGTAGTTGCAAGTATAAAAACCACATGCGCTGGCGGCTCTTCAAGTGTTTTAAGAAGTGCGTTAAAAGCGGCATCGGTTATTTGGTGGGCTTCGTCTATTATGTAAATTTTGTATTTTGAAACGGCAGGTGCGAATTTAACATTTTCGCGCAGTTCGCGAATTTCATCTATACCGCGGTTAGATGCACCATCAATTTCTTGTACATCAACACTTGAGCCGCCGGTAATTTCAACACAGTTTGTGCATTTTCCGCATGGCTCAGGTGTAGGGCCATTTTTGCAGTTTAATGCTTTTGCAAAAATTCTTGCGGCGGTAGTTTTACCCACACCCCTTGGACCGCTTAATAAATAAGCGTGCGCCACGCGATTTTCAGAAATGGCATTTTTTAAAATTGTTGAAACATGCTCTTGCCCTATTATATCGGCAAATGTTTGTGGGCGAAACCTTCTGGCAAGAACAACATAAGACATTTTTCACTCCATGGTATTTAATCGGTCTCTTGCAACAAAACTCGCAACCACGCAAAAAAAGAACTTACTTTTGTTGCGCTTCTCAAATTATGTTGTAAAAGCTAGATTTATTATTAAAAAATTCTGGTGGAGCCAGTGGGAATTGAACCCGCATCTCATCGTTGCGAACGATGCATACTGCCGTTATACTATGGCCCCACAAAAATTTGTGCTTATTTGAACCCAGATTTCGCAATAGGGTTTGGAATTCATCAAAAGATATGGGACATTTTTATCCGCAAAAACCTTGCTAATGGAATTACCATTCACTGCAATTTTTGCGTCAAAACTGTATCCATCTCTTTCGTCTCTGTTCTCAAACCTATTGCAAAATACGGGTTTGAAATAACTAATTAAAAGCAACTAAATTACCAACGGCTACCGCCGCTGCCACCACCTCTGCTATTGCCGCCACCACTTCTGCCACCACCAAAACCACCGCTTCTACCACCGCCAAAACCACCACTTCTGCCACCAAAACCACCACCGCCACTTCTTCTTGGACCGCCTTCTGTTTTTGGTTTGGCTTCGTTAACTGTTAATGGACGGCCTTTTAGGTCTTTACCATTGAGAGCTGCTATTGCGGCTGCCCCTTCTTCTTTAACTGCCATTTCAACAAAACCAAAACCTCTTGATTCACCTGTGAACTTATCTTTAATTACAGCGGCCGTTGCAACCTGACCGAATGTTGAAAAAAGACTTGAAAGATCCTGCTCAGACACTTCGCGTGCTAAATTACCTACATAAATGTTCATAGCTACCCCTTTATCGCGTATTTAACTTTCGCCTTCTGCTCGAAAGAATATTCTGTGACATGTTTTACTTTTGCGTCTTACACTTTACAAATGCCACCGTGTTAGGCAATTTGACCCATTAGCACCATCGGCACAGCGATCTGCGCCTGATCTCCTTTAGCACGGACTTCAAAATTTTGTTTCACAACTTTGTCGATTATACCAAATTTTTATTTTTTTGTGTGAATACTACTAAGCTTAAACATTTCCGATAATATGTGTTATTTTGGCAAGTTTATAATTACAGCTTTAAAACAATAATAACGACTTATTAGTTAGAGCTTACATAAGTTCATTACTTATTTAAATAAGTGATAGTTAATTGCAAAACAGTTGCAAAGGAAACCCAAAGTAAGTACGGAATTTGAATATAAGCAATCCAGTGAGAGTGTGGCCATATAGCAACCATTGCCCATATTAGTGTACCCAAGATGAGCAAGATATCAATTGCGGCAAGAATATTGTTTTGTAGCCCAAATTGTAAAGGAGTAAATGCGAAGTTAAAAATGAGGTTAAGAATAAATGGCAGAGCAACAATAAAAGCAATCTCTTTTTTGCACGCCATTAAAAACACCTTACCAAAAGACAAAACGATTAACACATAAAGAAATGTCCACACTGGACCGAAAAGCCAGGAAGGTGGCGCCCATGACGGCTTAATTAATTGAGAATACCAGATATATGCTTTCATGTTTATTATTATCTCCTAATTCTATTCTGATTTTGCTATTCAACTTTTATTTCAAATGCCGCGAGTAGAGACAAAACATCAGGATAAGAAAACTTTGCGTGTTTTATTTTATTGGTAATAGGATCAATATAATAATTGCGCGCACCTACAAAATTTGCTTTTTCTAAATTGACATTATGAAACTTACTTGCGTGTAAATCGGAGTCAGCAAAACTGGATTCTCTGAGATCGGTATTAATAAAATCCGTTTCACAAATAAAAGATTGAATGAATTGACTACGCGCCATTTTAAGGCCGCTGAAATTACAAAGCTCAATTTTACATTGCTTAAATATCCAACTTAAAAGAAATGGATTGATTCGCGCGAAAATAACACCGACAATTTTACACTCTTCAAAAACTGTATTTCTAAAACGGCAGTTATCTATTGTTATATTTGGAAGGTTACAACTCTTGAAGGTACAATCATTAAATGATGAGCCGGAAAAATTGCATTCTCCGAAGGCACAGTTATTGAAACTGCAATTTAAGAACTCTTTATTGCGAATTTCCTCTTTGGAAAGAGAAATATTTTGAAACACCCGATTTTCAAAAGATACTTCTGAAAAAAGTATATTGTTATTGGTCATATTTGAATGTATTTTTAGAAGCAAAAATTAAACCTGAAATTAGAGAGTAGAAAGTTGACCGTTCGGAAAAAGGTTTCTCTACTATCTACTTACTTTTATCCCACCATTCAATGAAAGGCGGAATATTTGAGGTCTTTTTTACTTCAGAATACTGTCCTCTGGCAACAGTATCTGTTGAAGGCAAATTATAACACTGATTCTCAGAAACAATCCATCTATCATGAATAATGGTATTTAACTTTTTATCTGTAATCAGGCGAAATTCACAAGTTACTCCATTGCTCTGCAATTCCTGTTTCAAATGTTTGAACATAGCTGTAAAATTTTTATCCGCTTTATCATGTGACATTAAAATTCTAATATCCCTTACACTTGCCATATTAATTGATTCTGCTATTAGATCTAAACCGACCGTTGAGAAATATTTATCTACCCAATAGATATAGCCCTCGCAAGTACTAATAACATCCCTTACAACTTTTCTATTTGAAAATGGTTTCTCTGGTGTTAATAATTTAGTATCGGGCGGTTCATGTATAACTTTGAAAATCATTTTTATATTTCTGTCTTGCAATTTATCATTATATTCCAATGAGTTCAATCTACTATTTATTTCCATGTCTCCTGCTACCAATTTTCTAATATTAACGAATACTCTCATTATTCCTATGTTCACCTGTATGGCTCTTTTACTATTTAGCACACTTGAAAGCATCGCTACACCTTGCTCAGTAAAAGCATAGGGTAAAGCTCTATGAGCACCGCCTCTTTTTGAAATCACAAATTGTGATTTCAAATTCATATATTCATTATTATTCAACTGAAACATAAAGTCCTTTGGAAATCTTTCAATATTTCGTTTCACGGTCTGAACCAAAGCTCTAACTTCTACCCCATAAAGTTCGGCTAAATGTGTACTTATCATTATCTTTTGTTCACGCAAATAAAATATTTTTTTGCTAACAATATCTTGGATTGACAACACCTTCATTACCAACCTCCAACAAACACATGTTTAACTGGTCACAATTTGTGACCTAATACCTTATTCAACCTTAGAAATAATTTAAACATAAAATCATTTAGAAATCGTGAATATAGAATCAGATTCCAGTTTACAATCTTTATCTTTGTATATTTCTGCGACATCAAAGACATTTTTTTCTATTTTAGCACCAATAATAACTACAATTTTACGATTACTCTTCTACAAAATAATCTGAATCTATTTTTTTAACGTCATAGCTGATTACTTTTGAAACGCCTATATTGTTTTCAATCATCAGTTGAGTAAGCATTTCACCGTTAATCAATATAACTTTATGCGTTATCGTCTTTACATACTCCAATGAATCTTTTGTAAATTCGGAAGTCGTAATAAAAACTCCCTTGTTTGCTTTCTGTCCAACCAAACTACCAACAAAATTTCTAATTTCTTTTGAACCAACAATACCTTCCCAACGTTTTGCTTGGAGATAAATAACATCAAGACCAAGTTTATCCTCTTTAATAATTCCATCAATACCACCGTCGCCACTTTGACCGATTGCTTGGCCTGCGTCCTTTCGAGAGCCACCATATCCCATAGCAAGCAAAAGTTCTACAACTAACTTTTCAAAAAATCTAGGTGAGCTTTGTTTAACAAAACTCAATAATTCTTGTGATAAATCCTTCTTTATTTTCTGATAGCCATATTCTAGAAGCTCTTGAGGTGTTTGTGTTGAGCTAGTATCTGTCTCTTGTTCTTCATGTTCGTTTTTTTCTTTTTTTGTACTTCTAAATTCTATAAATAAAGGAAATTGCAAAAGAAATTCTACATTAATTTCTGATGGATTTTTCTTAAGAACATCTAGTCCGAGGTCAGTTATTTTGAAATATGATCGCTTTGGAGATTCAAGCAAGCCGGCTTTTTTGAGATAAGTTTTTGCCCAACCAACACGATTATCAATAATGTACTGTGAGCCACTTGGCAAAATTTCTTTTCTGTCCTGCTCAGTCAGTTTAAAAGCATTAGAAATGTAGTCAATTGCTTCTCTTACGGTGTGCTCTTGATTATCTCCTGCAAATTTTAGAATAGGAAGCATTATTGACTGGTAATCTGGTATTTTCATACTTTTACTAACCTCCAATATTTAATCGATGCTCAGAGAAAGTTTTTTGTCACCTATCTACTCTAACCTTTCTCCTCACTCCGTTTTTTCTGCAAAAGCAGAAAAAACGGAGAGGGAGGCCGCCTTGATAATCTTAATGGAAGCGGCACTTCCTCGCTGAAAGCTCGGTCGAGATTCTTTCGAATCCTTATTTAAAAAACGGATCCGCCAAAAACCTTTTGGCGAGATCTCGCCATTTTTATTTAAAATAAAAATGGCGGAGAGGGAGGGATTCGAACCCTCGGTACCATTTCTAGTACACACGCTTTCCAGGCGGGCCTGTTAAACCACTCCAGCACCTCTCCTATGTCGCCCGCCCTTTGGGCGAGGTCTCGCCCGCTCATAAGAGCGAGGCGGACATACTCACCTATCGGCGGGATTGTTCTGGCAAAATCGATAAAGCAACCTTGCTTACTTTTAAGAATGTTTTCAAGGTGACTTTTGGTTGTGTTTTGATGGCTCTATTTATTACTGCTCAATTTCTAACAAAGTTTTATTTAGTGTTCCACTTATATGTATTTTTGTTTTGGGCTTTAGTTCAAGCTCCGCTTCTGTTGCGGGTGAAAACACATTTACAATTTTATTTACAACATTTTTATCGCCCGATATTTCAATATCAAAATTCATATTATCTTTACTGGCTATTTGCGCTATTTTCCCTTTCACATAAACAGCACTGTTGTCTGAAACTATTGTGGCATCTAAAATTTGTATTTCCTGTTTTTTAAGGTCAAAAACACATTTAGAATAAACTGTAAAGTTTTCGTTGCCATTTATTACCTTAAACGATGCTGTAAAGTCAAATGGTTTTTCTATAAAAAGATCTGCAATCTTAAGCGAGATGTTGTCTATAAAAACAACCGGTTTTGTATCTGCTTCGTTTTGATAAACATTTACTGTTGCGCTTGTTAATATTATACTTTTTATTGGAATACAAAACTTAACTGGACAGGCAACTAAAGCACTAGGCAAATTTGCCAGCTCTTTTATACTTATGTTTGCATTTACACCAGCAACATCAAGTGAAAATGTTATAAGTTTTTCTTTTTTAAAGAACCCTGTTTGTATTTGTATTTTTTTGGCTGATGCCAGCAAACCAGCATTGAAATTTGGAACTTTTGAAATTGAAAAATTGGAAGCCGAATAAGCGGTTATGCCTGACACTGAAAACTTACCGAGTGTTACCTGCCTGTTTAAATATTTTTCAATTTTGGCATTTGCCACCAATGTTTTTATTGCCGAATTTACAAAAACAAAGAGCGACAAGTAAGCCAATAAAAGAACAATGAGCAATACAGAAATAAATATAAATAATTTTTTCATAGCGTTATTTTGAAACACAAACATTGCATGTTACACCGCGCCGCGCTCACGCGGGTCTATTAAGCTTACAAAACACATATGTAATAATTGAGTTTCTATTGCTAATAACAATCTGATTGGGGTTTGATTTGCCATCAACCAAAGGGGTTGTGCCATACCTGAAAGCACCAGCAAACGAGTAAGCTGCGGCTAACAACACAATACATAACATACTGTCAAGATGATTTTTCTCACTGATTGTGTATTTTAGACAATCTTACAACGACTTGTCAATCCAACAAAGATGTGAAAAATATGTAAGTTTTTCGCAATTTTTGAAAACACTTCATTGGCACTTGCCAAACCTCAAAGCGGCAAACACAAATATGCTATAATACACCTGCTTACAGAGCAAGCAAACAATTACGCTTCGCAACTTGGAGCGTATTTTTTTAACCCGGATTTTGCAATAGGATTTGGGTTTAAACAAAAAGGATTAGCAATGCTTAGTACAGAAAAAATTACCCTGTCATTTGGAAAAAGAATTTTATTTGAAGATGTGTCAATTAAATTTGCCCCGGGCAACTGCTATGGTTTAATTGGGGCAAACGGTTCTGGCAAATCTACATTTCTTAAAATTTTATCTGGAGAGATTGAGCCAACAAAAGGCACTGTATCTTTTTCGCCAAATGAACGCATTGCTGTACTAAAACAAAACCATTTTGAGTTTGATGAGTGCCCGGTGCTTAGAACAGTTATTATGGGCCATAAACAACTTTATAGTATTATGCAAGAACGCGACGAAATTTACGCAAAAGAAACCTTCAGCGATGAAGACGGTATGAGAGTTGCGCACCTTGAGTCCGACTTTGGACATTTTAATGGCTGGGAAGCCGAGTCGGAAGCGGCAAAGCTTTTAAGCGGATTAGAGATACCCGAGGCACTACACGAGAAGAAAATGAAAGAGCTTACCGGAAGCGAAAAGGTGCGAGTGCTGCTTGCCCAAGCGCTTTTTGGCAACCCTGACATTATTTTAATGGATGAGCCCACAAATAATTTAGACATTGAAACAATAAACTGGCTTGAAGATTTTTTACTTGATTTTAAAAATACGGTCATTGTGGTTTCTCACGACAGGCATTTTTTAGATAAAGTTTGCACACATGTCGCAGATATTGATTACAACCACATTGCGCTTTTTACTGGCAACTACAGTTTTTGGCGCGAAGCAAGCCAGCTTGCGTTAACACAAAAATCCGATTACAACAAGAAAATGGAAACAAAAATTGAGGAGTTAAAAGCATTTATCGCACGCTTTAGCGCAAACGCATCAAAAGCAAAGCAGGCAACTTCGCGCAGAAATTTGCTTGATAAAATAACTCTGGAAGATATAAAACCATCGTCGCGCCGATACCCGTATGCCTTTTTTAAACAATCGCGGGAAGCAGGCAACGATATGTTGATGGTTGATTCATTAAATAAAACAGCTGCAGACGGCACTGTACTACTTAAAGACTTAACTTTTACAATTAAAAAATCGGAAAAAGTTGCTTTTGTTGGCAGAAACCGTATTGCTGTTAGCTCACTTTTACAAATACTCGCGGGTGAAGAAGAATCAGATTCAGGCGAATTTAAATGGGGCATTACAACTACACAGGAATACTTTCCAAAAGATAACTCAAAATACTTTACCGAACAAATAAATTTGGTTGACTGGCTAAGGCAGTTTTCAAAAGAAAAAAGTGAAAATTTTATACGCGGCTTTTTAGGCAAGATGCTTTTTTCGGGTGAAGAAACGCAAAAAATGATAGTTCATCTCTCAGGCGGTGAAAAGGTGCGCTGTATGCTTTCTAAAATGATGCTTACGGAAGCAAATGTACTTTTGTTTGACGAGCCAACAAACCATTTAGACCTTGAATCTATCAGCGCGTTAAACGAGGGGTTAGAGGCCTTCGCTGGCACTATACTTTTTTCGTCGCACGACCATCAATTTGTGCAAACGATAGCAAACCGAATAATTGAAGTGACTCCGAATGGATTTATAGATAAGCTAATGACCTACGATGAGTACCTTGCCGATGAGAGAGTAAAAAACCTGCGCGAAGAACTTTACAAATAGCAAACAGAAGAATCAAACAAAGGGTTATCTCGTCTGCAATCAAAAAATATCTTTGAAAGCATTTTTGTAAAAATCAATCCTAAAATCCTTAACTGGTAATTTACTGCTTTTGTATTTTTCTTTTTTTCGCAAATACAATTTACTCTTGCTAATACCACCATTTGCCCGACCAGATGGAGAAAATAAAACAACACCCGTTATTTTTCTACCAAAATATTTTTTATCTATTTCGAACTCTCTATTTTCATTTCGTTTCGGAATTGGCTTAATTACAAAGTCCTTACAAAATAACCCTGCCGCATTGTTCTTGCCAAAAGCACTTGTAAAAAATATTGTGTGGATTTTTGATTTTATTATTCCGGTTTTAATTTGTTTAAAGTTTGAAACAATATTTCTTAGTGCTTCATCTGCCGTAACTTTTTCAGAATCCCTTGAACATTTCAAAATCATATCAGAAATCCAAACTTTTCTTTGGCGGAGGGTTTTTTTAATTGAATTTAGTGAGTCCAACTTGTATTTTGAAAAAGCTGATTTAAGTATATTCCAAAGTAAACACTTGTTTCCATAGAAAAAACCTATTTTAAACGACTTTGTATTATGCGGATGTATTGTCCCTAAAATCAACGAGGTATCTGTAGACTTTACAGGGTTGGATTTTAAATACTGATGATTTGTTGTTACCATTTTTTTAATTATTATAGTATTTTCAATTTTCTGCCAATTTTGTTGTATATAAAAACGGATCCGCCATTTTACTTTTCTATAAATACGGAGAGTCCACCTCGCCAAATTTGTTCTTCAAATTTGGAGGGCGAGATTTTACTATTTTAATTTCCAATCCAAAAAACGGATCCGCCTCACCAAAATTGTTTTACAATTTCGGTGGGCGAGATCTCGCCATTTTTATTTAAAATAAAAATGGCGGAGAGGGTGGGATTTGAACCCACGATACCATTGCTGGCATACCGGTTTTCGAGACCGGCTCCTTCAACCACTCGGACACCTCTCCCCGCTCAAAGCGGGTCAGCCTCGGGCTGACTCACTCATCAATGCGTTTTTCAATAAGTAATCTAATCTTTGTCTTCCTTTACCACTTTTGAGAAACTTTTCCTCAATTAACGCATCTGTTTTATTTTGAAAAGCTTCATAATACAACAACTCCCATGGTTTCCCAAATTTAGTCGACACCACGGCTCCAGAATTATGTTCAGCCAAACGATTTCTAAGATTACCAGTTGACCCTTTGTATAGATGTTTTAATTTTTTACTGTATAAAACATACACATAATACACTTTGTCAAACCTCACCGAACATTAATCGTGCATAAAACAGGCGGCTAATGCACTTCGCAAACCGCCTGAATTTTAAAAACTATTTTACTTTTTCGAATCTAACTCTTCACCTTTTTGATTTATATATATCCATTTGCCTTTTGAGTTAACCGATGCAATACCTTCTAAAAATGGATACGCCATATCAAACTGCGGTTCTATTACCATTTCACCTTTTTTATTGATGTAGCCGTATTTATAGCCAACTTCTACTGAACCAAGCCCCTCTGAAAAATCAAACACATTGTCAAACTGAGGAGTTATAACATAGTTGCCTGTGTTATCAATGTAACCCCATTTATTATCAACTTCCACAGAAGCAAGACCTTCAATAAATTGCGCACCACCGTCAAACTTTGGCTGGATGGCTACATTGTTTTTGCTGTCTATATAGCCGTATTTATTGCCTACCATTATAAGAGCAAGGCCTTCTGAAAATACATATGCATCGTCGGGTTGATTTATTATTGATACCCATTTGCCGATTTTATCAATGTAACCCCATTTATCATCAACTTCTACAACAGCAAGGCCGCCTGAAAATGGATACGCCATATCAAACTGCGGTTCTATTACCATTTCACCTTTTTTATTGATATAACCCCATTTATCGCCAACTTCTACTGAACCAAGCCCCTCTGAAAAATCAAACACATTGTTAAACTGTGGGTTTGCCGCATAGTTGTCTGTCTTATCAATGTAACCCCATTTATCATCAACTTCTACAGCAGCAAGACCTTCAATAAATTGTGAACCGCCATCTAACTTTGGCTGGACGGCTACATTGTTTTTGCTGTCTATATAGCCATATTTATTGCCTACCATTATAAGAGCAAGGCCTTCTGAAAATACATATGCATCGTCGGACTGATTTATTATTGATACCCATTTTCCAATTTTATCAATGTAACCCCATTTATTATCAACTTCCACAGAAGCAAGACCGCCTGAAAATGGATACACCGTATTAAACTGCGGCTCTATTACAAATTCCCCTGTTTTCTCTATATAACCCCAATTGCCTTTTACATTTACAGCTGCAACTCCCTCAAAAAACGGGTTAACAAGGTCAAACTGCGGGTTTATGACTATTTCACCACCCATGTTGGCAAAACCCCATTTCTCATTAACCTGTATTGGCACAAGGCTATCTTTATAGTTAGCCATTAACAAGATAACTACAAGCAAAATCACAATTAAGAAAAGTAAAATCTTTTTCATTTTACTCCCTTCTTTTTGCAACACCCTGACCTTTATGGAAATACTTTCTGCGTTGTTTCGGATTGAAAGAACATTTATATCGCCCGCCCTTTGGGCGAGGTCTCGCCCGCTCCTAAGAGCGAGGCGGACATCCCGCAAAATGCGGGACTTGCCTCACCGAACCCTTTCCTAACAGGTACCAATGGTTGACCACACTTCATCAACCACTTTGAGTGCCCAGAGCACTCTTGAAACAATATTTTTACCCTTTTATACCATGTCAGAATATATTAAATTTTTGCTTCAGTCAACTTTGAACCCGAATTTTATAATAGGATTTGGCATGCCCATAAGGCAGCCCGCCTTGGGTGGAAATTCGTCGGAAGATATGGAACATTTTACCACGCCCGCCCTTTGGGCGAGGTCTCGCCCGCTCCTAAGAGCGAGGCGGACATACACCCTTGCAAATGGAATAATCATTCGCCGTAATTTTTGCATTAAAAATACCTCTGTCTCCTTCACCTTGGTTCTTCCCTTTGGGCTTAAAATCGCACAAACCTATTGCAAAATCCAGGTTCAATATATTTGCTAAAAATTTTGAAAATATTGCGCAAAGTTTTGGGAAGTTGCTTGGAATTATAAACTATCGGCTTTGCAGGATGGTTATGACAGCTGTATAAAAAATATCGTGAGGTTTGCACCCACGGCTTAAATCGTTTATTGGCTTTGCAACACCTTGCAAAATTGGGCCTATTGCGGTAAAGCCGCCAAGCCGCTCGGTTATTTTATATGAGATGTTGCCTGAGTTAAGGTCTGGGAATATAAATATATTCGCATCACCTTTTATTAAAGAATTTGGCGACTTGCGCTCTGCAATTGCAGGGATTATTGCGGCATCAAACTGAAGTTCGCCATCAATTAAAACACTTGAATCATTTTTGAAGTGTTTTTGAGTAAGTTTCACTGCCTTTACAATTTCGTCAACAGCTTTGTGTTCGGAACTGCCTTTTGTGGAAAATGACAGAAATGCAACTTTTGGTGTTCTTGAAGGAAACAAGCTCTTAAAACTTGCAACGCTTGCCACCGCTATGTCTTTTAATCCTATCGCCTTAGGGTCTGGGTTCACACCACAATCGGCATATACTACCGGCTCTTTAATTATTGAGTGGGAGGAAGGCGGCGGTACCATTAAGAAAAATGACGATACCAACTTTGTGCCCGCGGCCACGCCAATACCGGAAATTGCGGCACGCAATACATCGGGTGTTGAGGCGCGAGCACCCATTACGCAACCAGTTGCATAACCGCTTTTTACATAAAGCGCGCTAAACATTAACGGATCTATCACCATAGCTTGCGCATCTTGCCGGCTTATTCCTCTTACAACCCTTGAATTTATAAAATTTTCTACAACGGTTTTATCAAGCGTTTCAATACTCGGCTCAATTACTTCAAGGCCGGTAAGCTCAAGGCCATTGCGCTTTGCTGTGGCAACTATTGCTTCCTTTGAAACAGCCGTTAGTTTTACGGTGCAGATGCCTTCGTGCACAAGGTTTGCCGCCGCAATTAGGGTGCGGTCTTCGTCGCCTTCTGCAAATATAATTGTGGCTTTTACTTCTTTTGCCTGTTTTGATAATGAGTCAAAAAAACTTTTCATAAAATTCCTTTATACTGCACTTTTTATACAAAGCGGTTAACCCATTTTTCGGTAACCATATTTTTACTGAAATTTTAATAAACCCTACCTGAAATTTGTGAACTGTAACGGTAAAGAAAAATTTGATTCTCTTAAACCTGCAATAACCGATTGGAGGTCGTCTTTTTTTGCTGATATTACACGCAGTTTTTCGCCCTCTATTTGGGTTTGAACTTTTAAGTTCATATTTTTTATTAACTGCACAATTTCTTTTGCCTTTTCTTTTGGCAACCCCGATGTTATTTCCGCAACCTGCCTAATTGAGCCACCAAACGCATTGTCGGGCGTGTTGTAATTTATTGACTTTATAGATACACCCCTTTTCGCAAAACGCCCTTCCATAATATCTTGCAGGGCTTTTAATTTAAAATCATCGTTGGCAAGCAGTATTATTTTCTTTTCTGCTTTGTTAAACTCAATTGAGCATTTAGTGCCCTTAAAATCGTACCTTTGGGCAAGCTCTTTTTGCGCTTGATTTATTGCGTTATCAACCTCTTGCATATCTACTTCTGAAACAATATCAAAAGAAAAATTTGCCATGTTTAATCTCCTTTTACAAATACCTAAAGGTTATTTTTTACTGTTCCAGCGGGCCTGCACCCGGCAAAAATTTTCCGGTTTTAACAAGTTCTTCTATTTTATATGTGCCAAGCTTGCGTGCTTTTAAAAAACCTGCCCATGCCGCATCGGCAAGGCGGCCCTTTTCGCGCAAATCAAAAAGCCATTCATCAGCATACTCAACAGGGCCAGGAGGAAAAATTCCCGCGTGAATTTCATCTAACCAACGGGCGTTGCTGTCTTCGTGCGCACCTATAGACGGCGCGATAATTATAGGAATACCAAGAGCACAGTAAAAAGATAACTCACTTGGTTTTGTCCAAAGCACATCGATTGTGCGAAGCATTTTATTAAATTTAAACAAATAATTTGTTATATCTTCATCAAATACTATCTTAATGGCATCGCCTATATACTCGGTTAATTTAAGCGCTTTTATATATTCAATAAATTTATCGCGCACTTCTACACGCACTCCGGCTGAAAGGAAAACTTTTATTTTCCCTTCAACAATTTTACCCCTTAAACTGTGCAGTAATTTTTGCGCTATTTCTGTTTGAGAACCGGCACCGCCAACTGCAAATGCAACCGTAAAAAAACTTTCGCGCTCATCGGGCAACTCTTCTTTGTTTAACAAATAAAACACATCTTTTTTGTATATTGAAAAAAACTTATTATAAGGGTCTAAACGCAGAAGCCGGTTAAATATATCTTCTTTTAAAATTTCTAAATCCTCTTTACTGCCAATGTTTTCTTTAGGCAATGGAAAACCAGTTAACAAAATATTTTCTTCCGGCACACCATAAGACATAAGCCGCTTTTTTATTTGCGTGCAGGGTATTAAATACTTTATTGAACTTCTTGACGGATATTCGCTAACCCACACCCTATTTATATCAGAATCGCAAACAATTAAATAGTTATCTACCGTGTTGCCAAGGCGCATATCTACGGCTATTGATGAGGCATAAAAACTGCTGACCACAGGGTTTGGGCTTTGGCGAACACGCATTATTGTGTTTTTGCATAGGTTTTCGTTGTTTATCAGATGCTTAAGATATTTTACGGCCCATGTTGGTTTGGAGTGATCTCTTGTAGGGTAATAGTAAGGTATTTTTTCCATAGTATTTAGCAACTTTATTATGTATCGCCCAATAACGAGAATGCGCTTGGCACTGGACATTACATAGTATATTTTTTTAAGCCGTGCCCATGTAAGGCACTCTTCGGCGGAAGAAAACTCATCTTTGCCCTCAACAACTATTTTTTGGCCGCAGGCAATATCTTTTAATGGGGTTGCAGCCCTCATATGCCCAAGCCCCATAATTGCGGAGATTACCCAGGCAAGGCCGCTTGCGCTTATGTGGGTGCCTTCTTTGTGTGGCTGCTGTTGCCAAACTTGGGACTCAGTTGATTCTTGTACGCCACCTTCAATATAGAGAATTTTGCTTTGCGCGCCAATGCGTATTTGCCTGCCACGCCAATTTACGCTGCTGTTAATAAATGGAGCCAGGTATACAATAAACAACATAATATCTTTTAGAAATACCGCCACAGGTAAAAGAAACAACACCTTAAAATTTTTTCTATCTATTCTACTTACCGCGAAAAGCACAATGTACTCTAAAACAACCTTAAACAAAAAAGCCGCCACATAAATAGTAACAGCTGTTTTACCCAAAAATATCGCAAAAATAAGCGACAATATTACCGGGTTTAATAATACCTCGCAAAAATAATGCTCGCGTTTTATGTTAAAGCGCAATTTTGCCCAGCGGGCTAATCGGTCATAAACCTTTTTAACGCTGGCACTTGAAGCATAATTTGTTACCCATGTATAGTTTGTGGATATATGAACCTTTTCTTTGGCGTAAATTTCGCCCATAACAAAATCTTCCGCCAAGTACTCTCTAAAACGCTCAAAGCCGCCAAGCTCTTCTAACTTTGCTTTTTCAATTAACATACTTTTGCCGACAATTAGGGGCATTTTTAAAAATTTCCATGCCGCTATAATGTTGCTTGAAACAAAAAAGTTCATATAGGAGTTTTCAATAATACTGCCAAGCGAGTTGCCGCCATCTCCACGAATAGGCGAAAATACAATTTTTGAACCTTTTGAGAGGTATTCGTGCACAAGATTTTTTAATGTATCGCGCTCAACACGGATGTTTGAATCGGTAATCCAGTATAACTGCCCTGTGGCAGATGGCTCCATATTTATTAGAGTGGTTATTTTGGGGTTTAATATTTTTTTAGATAAGACGCTTACAACTTTTGAGGGCACATCTGGGAATTTTTCCCTTGCTTTTTCTACGGCTTTAAGGCAGGCTGGGTCTTGGGTATCTAAACCAAAAACAATTTCATAAGACGGATAATCTATTGTAAAAAATGATTCTATATTTTCTTCTAAACCATCATCTAAACCACTTATTGGCTTTAAAATGGAAACTTTAGGCAATGTGCCAAAACCAAATAGCTCTTTATTTTTGGCCTTACTGTGCGCTACAAGCAAAGTCACATAAATAATAAGCAAAAGAAACGACAAACTTAAAAGTGTTATTAGTAAATAAAGCATTTTTCCCTTAACAAACTAATTCTTTAAATTACACGATTGTTGATTATATAATTCTGCCGGTGCTTTGTCTATACAAATTAATTTTAATATATTACCACACCAATTAAACTGTTATATCAAGCTAAGTTCTGTTTTTTCTACAAACCTGGCCGGCTGGTACGACTGCTTTGCTTTGCGAAGCCCGCTTATGCCCATATCTTCTTCTCTGTTTACGAACACAATATCTTTGGGCAACGACGAAACAAAAAAGTTATTTAATGCCTGATAGATGCCTTTATAACCCTGGTCGGCATTTTCGGTGTGAACTACCACAGTTGGGAAAATACCGTCGGAATACTCAAAGTGTCGTTCTATGCTTGCAATAGTTAGCCCGCATACTTTATTATTTATAAAAATTAAGCCGCCATAAAGTTCTAAAGCATTGTAGCTTTCAAGCAAAATGCAGGCAATGCAGTACAACTTCATATCTTTTGTATTAGTTGCCGTACCGGTAGAAATAGTTTTTGCAAACTCAATAGCAGCTGCAATGTTTGTTGAGCTTAACGGCTCGTAACTATAGCTGTATTTTTTTTGAAACTGCTTTATCAGGTTTCTCTTTGGAGAAAATTTTTCGCCTTTTAATTCACAAAGGTCGCTAAGTGAGTAAACATAGTCAAAAGAATCAAGTGTGCTTAGTGCGCTAAGCCCAGAAACATCTATGTTTTTAAGGCATACTTGTGAGATGTTTTTAAATACAACCTCTAAGCCGCTTTCTTTTTGATAAGCCCGAAGAAATGAGCATAAGCTTGCGAATTGTTGCGTGTAAGAAGCACTTGCGCTAAGCATAATGGGTTGGCCTACTATAAGTTTGTTTTCAAGCTGGCAGTGAATAAAAAGCAGCTCTTCAAAACGGCTTACTTTGTAGTTAAAGAAAGCATGCCAGCCATAAAGATTGTTAAATGTTATATCCGATAAAGACGGTTTTGTGTTTTTTTGCGCCTGCGCAAAAATTTCTCTGTGATCTATTGAAAACATATCAAAATCAGGGAAAGTTTTTATTTGCATCATTGTGTCTCCAGTTTTGTTAGATAACCTTTAATTTTTACACTTTTCCAAATGTATGAGAAAAAAACAAATGCCATTAGAAGATAAAATATGTTTAGCGCAAAAGCAATCCACAAAAAATTTGTATTGACTGTTTTATTTAAAACAATGCAACGCATTTGCTCAAAAATATAAGTTGGCGGAAGTGCGTATGACACCACTCTAAAAATTGGCGGCATTGTTGATATGGGATAGAAAACACCTACAAATGGCTGAATCATAAACGCAAGTCCCCATGCGAGAATTTCGGCGGATTGGCCAAATCGCACAATTACCGCTGTGGCAACTATTCCCACAACCCAGCCAAAAAGCAAAAGGTTAAAAACCGCCGGCACAAGGTAAAAACCCAAAGTAAAGTAATTATAACTATAAAGCCAAAATGCAAACAAAACCAAAAATGTCATTGTAATAAAGTGTTTTAGCATTCCGTATATTATAGCACCCGATAAAAACTCAAGAGGCGAAAGCGGCGATACAAACAGGTTAAGCATATTTCTTGCCCAAATATCTTCTAAAAATGTGACTGTTATGGATTGCTGCGCGCGAAACATAATATCCCACGATATAAGAGCCCCTAAAAAAAGCATAACAAAGTTTATGCCTTGCGGGCCGTGCGAATTTAAATATATTGTTGTAAAACCCCAAAGCAAAAGGTCTAACACCGGCCAAAAAAACATATCTATCCAACGAGAAAAGTTTTTTGGAAGCAGCAATATATGGCGCAAAACAATAGCAATTATTCTTTTGATTGCCGCCATTATTTTGCACCTCCTGATAAATTGCCTTCATTTTTTTCACCATCGCCTGCAAGCTCAAAAAAAACATTTTCCATATCTTTTTGCTTTAGCGATTGCACTAACTGCTCAGGTGTGCCAAAAGCTTTTATTTTGCCCTTATGCAAAAAAATAACTTCATCACAGAGCTGCTCAACTTCGTGCATATTGTGCGAGGTGTAAAGTATTGTGATGCCGTCTTTTTTTGCCATATCTTTTAGTTTGGCCCTTACTATTTTTGCGGAAATTGGGTCTAAACTTGAAGTTGGCTCGTCAAGACATAAAAACTTTGGGCTATTAAGCAAACTTTTAACAAGGTTTAAACGCGTTATCTGCCCTGATGAGAGCTGGCCAGTTCTTTTATTTTCAAGTCCGCTTAATTCAAACTCTTCTAATAGCTTTACTGCTCTCTTTTTCCATTGTTTAACATCGTATAGATATGAAAAAAATAAAAGATTCTCCATAACCTTTAAGTTCGACGGCAAACTTACATAGGTTGAAGAAAAATTCATTTGGCTAAGTACTTCCTGCCGGTGTTTTGCGATATCTTTATTAAAAATGCGAATACTTCCTGAAGTTTGCGTTATCAAGCCAAGCAGCATATAAATAGTTGTTGTTTTGCCAGCGCCGTTTGGGCCAAGCATACCGGTTATTATGCCTTCTTTTAGCGAAAATGTTATATCGTCAACGGCCTTTATGCCGTTAAACTCTTTAGTTAAATTGTTTACCTCTACAACGATCATTTTTTATCCTTTTTAAAACCTGATTACACAGATTGATAAGCATAGATTATACAGATTATAATTCATTAGTCTTTTTATCTGACAGCTTTTGTTTCCAAAATTGCATCCTGATATATTTTAATGTCCCCCTCACCTCAATCCTCTCCCTCGAGGGGAGAGGAAGCCAGAAGGGCAGGTGAGGGTGATGTAAAAGTATCTTTCGTTAAAACCAGGACCTGGCTCTTTGGGAATTTTAAAACAACAACCTATTTATCTTTTAAGTTTGTTTTATCTGTGTAATCACTCTTTAATCTGCGTAATCAAGACATCTTGAAGTATTCAAGATGTCTTTAACACATTGCGTTGTACGGGCAATTTGCGCATGTTCGCAAAACCAAATCGTCCGGTTCAAACGGTATTTTCGGGTTTACAATCTCTTCAAGAATTATTTTTAATGCCCGTTTATAATCAGACATTGTTATTTCTTTTGTTTCATTGTCTTCTTTTTTGAACAATTGCACTATTTTATTTTGTTTAAGGCCCCACAAAGCCGCATCTATCTCTTTTACCTGGTAATCTTTTAAAACTGCAAAAATATACATGGGCAGTTGAAACGACTTAACATATTTTTGTAACTCGCTTCTTGATGGCACAGCAGGGAATTCCTCACTGCCTATAGCAAGAGCCTTTGGGAGAGCTCCTGTTTTATAATCTAAAATTAAATATGAACCGTCCGAAAGCTGGTCAATTCTGTCTATTATTGCCGTGAAAGCAAAACTTTTTTTATCTAACTCAAGGTTAAAGTTAACTGTTTTCTCAAGGTCAATAATACAATCCACTTGGCGATTGCTTTCTGTATCTAAAAACTCTTCAAGCTTGCCGCTTAGCACATGATGCAGCAAAAACGCTTCAGGCCCAACTTTGCCTTCTAAATTATTTTTAAAATAATTGTCAAAATTATCAAAGAATTCATGGCGAAAATTTGCATCTATGTTGGGCTTTAAGCCAATAAATTTCTTAAAAGATTCTTGCAGAAAGCCATGCACTGCGGTGCCAAGTTCGCTACTATCAAGTTCTTCACCCACCTCTTCTTTTTCTTTAAGCCCAAGGACATATTGAAAGTAAAACCTTACCGGACATTGAAGATATGTATTTAGCGAACTTGCCGAATACACCCTGTTTTCTAAAAACTCACAGACCTCTTTTGTTTTTGCTATTGCACTTTTACCGGTAAATATTTTTGTAGAAAATGTTGCTCTTTTGACACTCTCAGCAATTAAGGCACCCTTAGACCTTTCTTTTGCCCAAAGCAGTTGTTCAATAAACCTGCTGCGCTCTTTGGTGCCGTCTTCAATATAAATAAGCGTGGAATTTTTTGCTCCTGCAAGCAATCGTGTAAAATGGTATCGTTGTATTTCTTCTTCGTTTTCTTTGCTTTTTAGCTTAAGCGATGCTCTCACCTGAGCGGGTATCAGCGGCTCTACGGAGCTAACATTTGGCAAAACCGCTTCGTTAACATCTATCAAAACAACATTCTCAAAGTTAATTGAACGCGATTCCAAAAAACCTAAAACTTGTAACCCATTTAATGGAGTACCCTTAAATGAAACCGTCTTACCACCAAGTAAATCTAAAAACATTGCGCAAAGCTCTTCTTGAGGCATTATAACTTTCGCGCAAGAAGACATTTTTAGCTCATCAATATAATCAAAAACAATTTTCCCCGCCTTTACATTTTGCGGGTACGACAAGAACCTGCTCTTTTCGGAGAGTTCTTTTATAAGCGTTTCATAGGCGCAACATAAATCATAAAGTGTTTGCGCGCTTTTCCAGTTATAAAAAACCACTTTGTTTATAAATTCAATTAAGCCGGTGATTATTCCCAAATTTATATTAAAACCCATAGCAGCGTATGTGTTTGCAATTTCATTTAACACAACGCGATCGCTTTGAAAAACTTGCGGGTCTATGAAAAGCTTACCAGAGTTTGGAGATATTGGCTTTCCGCTTAGAACCTCTTCAATTTTATGAACCGCTATTCTTGTAAGTGCACCCGAGTTTATATTAAAGCTTTTTATAAGCGGGTGGCTTATGGCATTAACATACAACTTTGCACGGCACTCCCCATCTTTAATACTGCACAACAACTCCGTAATATTTTGTGCAAGAGAGTAAAATGGTGTTCTGCGCAAAGGGTAACCACAGGAAACATTTAACTTTTTTACGCTTGGCGCAACTTCTGAAAGAACCGGCATTAAAGAATTAGAATCGGGCAATATAAGCGCGCTTTTGCAACAAGGCGCGCCATTTGAGTGCAAAACATCTTTTGCAAGTATTGCCTGTGAATATAAATCTGTCGCGCAAATAAGTTTTGGTTCGGCAATTTTATGACTGCTTTGCGGCTCTATTTTGCAGGCAAAATATTTCGCGTTCTCACCCAATGCCTCCCACTGCAAAGCTGAACCCTGAAAAATTAACACAACTTTGCCAGTATCATAAAGCTTTTTTATAAAAACTTTCTCACTTTTATGAAGGTAAAATAAACCGCAAAAAATTATTTTATCAAAATGCTTAAAGGCATCTATTTTTAGTGACTCTGCGCAAAAACTGTAAGCCATAGCTCTTGTAAATTTATTTTCTTGCTTAAATTTGTTTTGGTAAATTTGCTTTAATGCTGCTATGTGCGTTAATAGCTTATTTACTTTTAGCGACCCATCAAACCCAATATCAGAGGTGTCGGAAAGTTTTGATAATAACTCTTGCGGCACCATTTCAATTTCTAACTCTTCAATAAAATTGAATATTTCGTTTGCCCAAGGCAGAAAATTTTTAAAACTCTCTCTTTGGTGCAATAAATCCGGTGCGCATTCTTTTGCGCTTTCAAAAATCGCATAGGCGGCATCAATTGAGCTGATACCTGCGCAATTTGTTGCCTGTGCGGCACTCTGCCACATAAGCTCATCCATAGAATAAAACTTTGGCGGCAAAAACGGTTGGGAAATTTTTTCAAAAAGATATTGCCTGGCAAACAACGCCGGCCTTTTGCCGCCAAAAACAACCGCGCAATTTGACATGTCGTATTGCGAGCGCGCTGCCTCTAACACCTGCTCGCAGGCGCTTGCTATTAAATCTTCAGATAGGTTTATATTTATTATGTTTCCCATTTATTCTTTTACCCAAATCACTTCTTGCGTATCAATATAAACAATTGCGCCTTTTACTTTTTTTGGTGCAAAAACAGGACAAATGGTATCTATGTAATTTTGCACCTGTGAGATATGTTCCACAATGTTATCTTTTGAGCTTTTGAAATCTACAACTAAAACATTTTCGCCAACTACAAGGCGGTCCATTCTTAGCGTAAAACCATTTGCGTCTTGTATTTCTCTTTCGCAAGATACTTCGGCTTGTTCATTAAAGAAAACATCTTTTAATTCTTTTGAGCTGATAAATTTATAAATTTCAGTATTGAAACTTTCAAGATTTTTATTTGTAAAAATTGAATTTAAAGCAAACGCGGCGGCACTGCTTGCGATTTTAGAAATTTCCACCTCACTAAGAGCTGACAAATTGCCAATTTTTGAAAGCACCAGGTGATACAACTTCCCGTTTTTTATAGCAACGCGGCCTTTTATTTCCTCACTTGCTGGAAACTCGCTTCGCAAAAACTCAAGCCAGTCGCGGCAATCGGGCTGCGGCATTTTATTTGAGCTTGCAAGCTCGGGCATTATCAAACTATTTTCAATATTGCCCTGTTTTGTTTCATTTAATAAAAAGCGCGCAAGGTTGTTTGAGTTTCGGCTGTTGGCAGGAACGAAAACGAACAACTCTTTTTTGGCTCTGGTTAAAGCCACATAAGCAACATTAAAAGCATCTATTATTTTGGGCTTTTTTATATCCATATACAAATTTTTAAGTTCTTTTGAATATCCCGCTTCTTTTAAGCCGGCTTTTATAAGTGAAAGCTTTCCATTATATTCAACTGTTTCCACCTCATCCCTGTGGGCACCAAAATCAAATGCAAACGCTGGTAAAACAACCGCGTCAAACTCAAGGCCTTTTGCCTTGTGAATGCTTAAAACCTGCACAGCATCTACATCGGCAGATGGAATGCAGAGTTTTTTTGGGTCAAGCGTTAAAAGGTACTCATTAAATGTTGCGTACTCACCAAGCTTTTCTTCACCCTCTTTTATGATGTTTAAAAGCCAGACAAAGAACACTTCATTGCCTGGGAAGTTTTTAAATATCGCAAACTTTTCAATAAATGTAGAGAAATACTCATAAAGCGGCATAAACCCGGCACTTGAAAAAAGCGGGGCAATTAAACTATCCCATGCGGTTTTGTAATGTTTTTCAAAAGCTCTATAGAGATAATCCTGCCTATTTGTTTTATGCCAATTAAAAATAAAATTGCGTATTTCTTCTTGTGAAATTTTGGATGCTTTGGTAAAAACCTCACCTTCAATAAATGTGGCAAATGCCAGATTATCTATGGGCGAATTAAGAAATGTCATAAATGCAATGCTTTGGCAAATTAGACAGTTTTGCAGTATATTTGTTGTGGCGTCCGACTTTACTGGAATGTTTTTTTCTAAAAGCCATTGCGTGAACTGCGCTGCGTCTTTATTGTCATTTACAAGCACCGCAATAGAGCTGTAAGCATATCTGCTTTTAAGCTCAACAATTGTTTTTAAAAATTTTTCTTTTAAATAATCTCCCCACTCCTGCTTAGTTTTCTCTTTCTTGTCGCCATAATATTGCACCGAAACAAAACCAGACGAGCTGCTCATTGCATTTTGCGTAACTCGTTCAAAGTTTGAAAGCAACGCATCTTTTACACTATTTATGTTTTCCACAAGTACATTATCGTCAGAATTAATTTTAATGATTTCAATAAACGCGCAAAGGTTTTCTTTTGAAAACACAGCATTGTTAAACTCAACTATCTCTTTAGCACTGCGATAGTTATTTAATAGCGAACTTTTCTGAGGATTGTACTTTTCAAGCTGTGTGTAGGCGGAAGCAAATATTTTACTATCACCGCCACGAAAACCGTAAATTGCCTGCTTTACATCGCCAACTATCCACACCGACCCATTTTCGCAAGAAAGCGCTTCTTCAATTAAAGGGGTTAGGTTTCTCCACTGAAGCGGGTTTGTGTCTTGAAATTCATCTAATAATAAGTGGGAATAGCGCGCGGCGAGATGTAAGTATATTTCAGATGGGTTAACGCCTTTATATTGCGCAAGTTCCTGCATACGGCCATTTAACTCAATTAGGAAAAGCTGGTCTTTGTGCTTTGCTATGCGTCCAACCTCGGATAAAACAGCATTATAAACATCTAAATACGAATTGTAGTAACTACCCGCCTCTGCAAGCGCAATGCTTGCAAGCTCTTCTTTAACTTTGGCAAATATATACTCTGCTTCCTCATTGCTTTCATTGTTTTTTGTAATTTCTATTTTTTCTTTTTTATAGTATGCACCCAAGCCCTCAACACTGAAATAAATACCTGTTTCGTTAGTTTTATTTATCGCCTTTATAAAGCCCTTATGCGTGCCTTTCGGGAGTTTTTCTAAAAGCTGAGCATTTAACTTTATAAAACTTTCTCTTTTTGCTTTTATGTCTTGCGTGCTAAGTGCAAATGGTTTGGCAAAATCAAAGCCGCAAGACGCGCTTTCATTGTAAAGTTGTGAAACAGTACTCAACAACTTATCTGAAAACAACCAAACAACAGTATCATTTTGCATTCTATATCTATCGGCAAACTCAATAAACTCATTTTTTAATACTGTATCGTTTTGTGCGTTTGTAAGCGCAACTTGAAGTGCTTCGGACAATGCTTCCTTGTGGCTTGACTCTACCGAAAAAGATGCGCTAAGGCCTAATTCAAAAGCAAAACCATCCAGAACGGCTTTTACAAAACTGTCTATGGTTTGCACACGAAACTTGCCATAGCGCTTGAAAATTCCATCAAGCACTTCCACCGCTTTATTTTTTAATTGTTCTTGTGTTAGTTGTGAGCCGTGCAACAGCTCAGCTTTTTCGTTTGGGTTTTCAAAGCTGTCAAACGCTATTTTTTTAAGGAACAGCAATATGCGCCGCTTCATTTCTAAAGCGGCTTTGTTGGTAAAAGTTATGGCAAGAATTGAGCTTGGGTCGGCATAAAAACCGGATTTTTCAAGCCCAAGCGCAAGGCGAACATATCTTTTTGCTATGGCAAATGTTTTGCCTGATCCGGCAGATGCGGATATTATTTGTGCCCGCTCTGAGCTTAAATTAGTTTGGTTTTTTTGCATTAAAATAAATTGTGCCTTTTTACGGAGAATGTATATACGAGAAGTGTCTACTAAATAGTATTTACTTAAATAACAGCTTTTTGTTTAAAGTTTAAAAGAATTTAAATACCTGTTTATATGTGTTGAGAATTCTTTCAAAAAAACTCATTTCAGTTCCCTTTCCATGTCGCGATCCATATCTCTGCGGCGAAGTGTCTCTCTTTTATCACCTGCATGTTTGCCCTTACCAAGGCCAAGTTTTACCTTTGCAAAACCGTGTTCGTTAAAAAAAATTTCTAAAGGCACAACAGTTAACCCTTTTTCTTTGGCTTTGCTTTCCAAACGGCCAATTTCAGTTTTATGAAGTAAAAGTTTTCTTTTGCGAGTGGGGTTAAAATCTAAAACATGGGTTGAAATTTTTTCATAGGGGTTGATATGCACATTTTCTAAAAACGCTTCCCCTTTGGCAAAACCAATATAACCATCAGATATATTGGCAAGCGCGCCGCGCAATGCTTTTACCTCATAACCCAAAAGCGCGATGCCGGCCTCTATAGTTTCAAGTATGCTGTAATTATGAAACGCTTTTCTGTTTGTTGCTACTGTTTTTTTATCCATTGGAAGGTATTTCCCTGTTTTGCCCTTAGTGTTCTTAAACTGAGTTAGTAAATTGGTTGGTGCCGAGGGCGAGATTTGAACTCGCACACCGTTGAAGGCACAGGCTTCTGAGACCTGCGTGTCTGCCAGTTCCACCACCTCGGCATTGCTTTTTAGGCGGGTAATAGTATATCATTTGGCAGAAAGTTATGTCAAAAAACCCAAAAAACCTATCAATTGAATTTAAAAAGCTGGCAGATATTATGCAAAAACTGCGCGGGCAAGGCGGCTGCGCATGGGATAAAAAGCAAACTCACTCCTCGCTTGTTAAGTACCTTTTTGAAGAAGCAAAAGAGGTGCGTTTGGCTGTGCGCAAGCGTGACTGGGTTAATTTAGAAGAAGAGCTGGGTGATATTTTGCTGCAGGTGGTTTTTCACAGCCAGATAGCAAAAGAAAACGGGCACTTTGAGCTAAAAGATGTTGTGTACAGCATTTGCGAAAAGCTTGTGCGCAGACATCCGCATGTTTTTGGCGGTAAAAAAATTAAATCTACAAAAGATATTTTAAAACAATGGGATGAGATAAAAATATTGGAGAAGAATAAAAAATATAGCACCAAAATTTAGATTTTGAATTATGAAATGTAAAAACAAGTAAAATCGTAACAAACACTTAAACTATTATTACTAAAATACTCATTTTTTCCAGAAACCATTTGTTCTTCTTCATTGCTCCCTGATAGGTATTTATTAATACTCTAATGTATTATACAGATACCAACGCAAAGTCCAGTTCAATATCGTAATATCTAACCACATTTCCTATTTTCTTTTTCTTAAGGCATCATAAACACCCTTAAAAGAAGTAATAAACATTACAGTAAATATAAATAAAGCATGTTCATATTTTTCTTTGATTGTTGGAACATATTCTTGTATACCGTCTCCACCACCAAATAGAGGGTCTGCATTTTCAGTATCTATATAACTACCAAGATTTGACGAACATAACCAAGAAGCAAACAATGAAACCAAAAGAATATTTAAATATATTCTCCAGGCAGGTTTCTTTGAATTTTCAGTTAAATCGCTTGAAACTTTATATATTGCATAAACAACACATACTCTCAAAAATAATCCAAATACTTTTAAAAATACATCTTCATAATTTATGTTCATTTTATTTACCTATGAACCTTAGGTGATTCCATCGCTTTACTTTCTTACATATTGGAAGGATTTTAAAAAATTAATCCCGCATTCTGAATCAGTTCCACGGCATCAGCTTTTTCCACCATGGCCTTGCCTGCATATCAAGAACTTTTAAGCGCTGCGAACTTTGTACCTTTACCACACCTATAACCCCAGGCGCATAACTTAACTCTATTTGAATTTCACCCTCAATATTTTCAACCTTTTGAACCTGCACAGGCATTGGCAATAACTGTCCGCCTCGTTTTGTGCCGATAAGGTTTGCCAAATAATGCGCTATGTCTCTTGTATCGGTAATTTTTGAAAGCACAACATCGCCAACTTCAATGTTTTTTACCGGCTTGCCACCTTGGTCAAAAGCAATTTCAACTTCTATGCGGATTTTGCCCGGGTCACTAAAATCTTCATAGACATCTTGCTGATTTTGGTTTGGCGCGCCATCTAAATGCTTAAACTGGGCAATGTTTAATTGCTCTAATGCTATTAGCGCGTGTATTTTCTCAGTGCCAAAAAACGCCTCAAGAGTGCTGCGCACAGTATCTAACTGGCCATTTGAAAAAACATCGGCCTGCTGTTCTATGTAAACCCTTAAAGCAGTTTCGAAGTTTTGCGTGTACTCAGGCAAACTGCCATCCATAATTCTGCACGCGAAAATATTTCTTTCAAAACTAAACCAGTTCATTTGTTCTGAGTTTTCGTAAACTGATGGATTGTAAGAAAAAACCGCTCCAAAACGCAAAATTTGGCGGCTTTTCATATTAAACAACAAACACACCAGACCACAAATGTTTTTTTCTTCTAATATAAACCTGCCTTTAACAACCAATACATGCTTAAGCAGTGTTCCTATGGTGCTTGCGGCCTTTTCAAGGTCGCCGTTTACAAGCTCTAAGGCAAGCTCGGCTTCGCCTTGTTCGCAGCCGGTTTCTTCCATTAGCAATTTTAATTTATATTTTTCCATAATTTATTGATTGCTACCCTCTCGGGTGCGCCTTTTGATAAACTTTTTTTAAACTTTCAATAGTTACATGCGTATATATTTGCGTTGTTGCCAAACTTTTATGCCCAAGCATTTCTTGCACACTGCGCAAGTCGCACCCACGGTCTAAAAGGTGCGTGGCAAATGTGTGGCGTAATGTGTGCGGGCTAACTTTTTTTGCAAAACCAGCCAACTCAAACCATTTATGCAATGTTTTGCGCGCCCCGCGGCTGGAAATTCTTTTGCCGGATTTATTTACAAAAATCGCGGAAGCAGGTGAGCGTGTATGGTCAAATGTTGTATCTTCTTTTTCGCGGCTTTGCAGATAAGTTTTTAATGCTATAAGAGAGCTGTTACCAACCGGCACTATGCGCTCTCTATCGCCTTTGCCCCAAACCCTCACAGAACCAGCCATAAAATCTAAGTCGGCCAAATTTAAGCTTACAAGCTCTTCAATTCTCAGCCCGCTTGAGTATAAAAGCTCAAGCATTGCCCTATCTCTCAAGCCAAGTTTTGGTAAAGCAAATAGCTTTTCAACTTCCTGCTCGCTAAGAAATACCGGGACCCTTTTTTCTTTTTTTGGTGTTGATAAATAAATAAACGGGTTTTGAGTTGTTAACTCTTCGCGGTTTAAGTATTTATAAAAAGACCTTACCGCCGCAATTTTTCTTATAACTGAAGACCTTTTTAATGGGGCTTTTTGCAGGTACGAAAAATAATCGCGTAAAATGGTTCTGCCGCACTCAATTATTTTTTTGCCGGGGTAGTTTTGCGTTATAAAAGAATAGAAATCCAACAAATCCGATTCGTATGCTCTGGTTGTATGGCGCGAAAAATTTCTTTCGGCTTTTAAGTTGCGCAAAAAGCCGAGCGCGTATTCGTCAAGAGCAATGTTTTCAACTCTTTGCATTTATTTCTTTATCGGGTGCGTTTAGAGCATCGCTATCCTGCTCTGGAACCTTTTTTATATTCCTGCACTTTGGGAAAGCAGAGCAAGCAAGAAACGGTCCTCTTTTGCTAACCCTTTTAAACATTATACTGCCGCATTTATCACACTTAAACTCTGTTTTTTCCGGCTCAGGCCTTATAACTTTATTGCCTTCTTTATCTAATGAGAAAGTTGTTTTGCATTTTGGAAAACCACTGCAAGCAATAAACTTGCCACGGCGGCTGTCGCGCAAAACCATTGGAAGGCCGCATTTTGGACAAACCTCATTTGTTTTTTCCGGAGCAACTTTTTGCCTTACTAAATTTTTCTCAGCGGCAGCAAGGTCTTTTTCAAATGGAATATAAAACTCTTTAACCACTTCCCGCCATTTATACTTTCCTTCAGCTATTAAATCAAATTTTTCTTCAACGCCCGCGGTAAAGTTTACATCTACCACTTCCGGGAAATTTTTTACAAGTATTTCATTTACAACTACTCCAAGATCAGTCGGGTAAAACCGCTTAGTTTCAAGCCGCACATAGAGGCGCTCTAAAATTGTGTTAATTGTCGGCGCATATGTTGATGGCCTGCCTATGCCTTTTTCCTCTAATGCCTTAATTAAGCTCGCTTCATTGTAACGAGGCGGCGGCTCGGTAAAGTGTTGTTCTTGCAATAGTTTTATAAGGTTTAACTTTTCATTTAAAGCTAAATCCGGCAGGCGGCCTTCTTCATCGGCGGCTTCGTCATTTTCTTGTGTAAAACCGTAAACATCCAAGAATCCGGCAACTTTTAAAACCCTGCCGTTTGCCCTAAAGCCATAAACACCGGCAGTAATTTCGGCGGTTATTGTGTCAAAAATTGCATCGGCCATTTGGCTTGCAAGAAACCTGCGCCATATTAAATCGTAAAGTTTTAATTCATCCGCAGTAAGGTAACCTTTTACTTTTTCTGGCTCACGCGCAACCAATGTTGGGCGAATTGCTTCGTGCGCTTCTTGCGCGCCTTTTGCTTTTGTTTTATAAATACGAGGTTTTTCCGGCAGGGCTTTTTTTGTGAATTTTTTTGTTATGTATTCCTGCGCCTCTTTTTGCGCGCTTTGGGCTATGTTTAATGAGTCGGTTCTCATATAGGTTATTAAACCTACGGCATCCTCGCCGCCAAGCCCCATACCTTCATAAAGTTTTTGCGCAACCATCATTGTTTTTTTTGCGCTAAAACCAAGCCGGCGCGAGGCATCCATCTGCAATGTTGAGGTTGTATAAGGCGCAAAAGGCGACCTGCGGCGGTCTTTGCGGTCAATTTTTGTAACCTCATAGTCGGCGCCTTTTAAAGAGCTGAGTATCTTTGTTGCCTGAGATTCGTTTTCTATTGATAATTTATCTACCTTCTTGCCCGCCTGAGAAAC
>JALOBY010000016.1 GCA_023228045.1 Endomicrobiales bacterium
TTAATACTTTCGTTATCGCCGCAGTCAATGTCGTTTTGCCGTGATCTACATGCCCTATCGTACCTATGTTTACATGCGGCTTCGTCCTGTCAAATTTAGCTTTTCCCATTTTTAGTTACCTCCAGATGATTTTTGATTTATTTTTTTGACTTTTAGTATAAGCCCGAAAGCGGGTTTGAACCGCTGACCTCTTCATTACCAATGAAGTGCTCTACCAACTGAGCTATCCGGGCAAATCTCTATTTTGCCGACTTTTTCGTAGACGATTGCCCTTATATTATTATACAAAACTTATATCGCATCCGCCTATGGCGAGACTTTGTATTTTATTTACAGTTTGCTTACATTAAGCGGGAGACGGGAATCGAACCCGCGTGGCCAGCTTGGAAGGCTGGAACACTACCATTGTGCTACTCCCGCAATGTCGCGTCTCGCCTTCGGCTCAAAAGAACTTTTGCAACTAATTTTATTATGTTAATAAATTTAATATGTGGTGGGGGCGGATGGATTTGAACCACCGAAGGACGTAAGTCCGCCAGATTTACAGTCTGGTGCGATAGGCCGCTCTGCCACACCCCCAAACATTATTTACACAAAAAAAAAGACCCTTCTACTTCTTTGGTCCGTTGAATTATACATTAAGTTATTAAGCAAAGTCAAACAAAAAAAACTCCACAAAAACAGGCAAACAAACAAAAGGCCTTTGTGAGAGTTCACGAACTTTTTTCGCAAATTTTGACCATTGATCCGAATTATACCGGCGCAAAAGCATGTTAGGATTTAGCATGCCCACACGACAGCCCGCCTTGGGCGGGAAGTCGCCAGAAGATACGGGAGATTTTTTCCGCCCGCCCTTTGGGCGAGGTCTCGCCCACTCATAAGAGCGAGGCGGCGCAAAAACCTTGCAAATAGAATAACCATTCACTGCAATTTTGTGGTACCCCCTCCTCTACAGATATCCGAGTAGTGGAACACATAAGTGCTCCCCCTATGTTAAAACTGCCTCCGTCTCTTTCGCCTCGATTCTTCCCTTCGGGTTCAACACCGCACAAACCTATTGTGAAATACGGGTTAAAATATAAGAAAAAGCATGACAAATATATTTGCCATGCTTTTTTTATTTGTATCTTATTAACTTTATCTTTTATTTGCCGGCCGGCTAAACCGGGCAGGGAAATCGCGCAAGTTTCTTCTTTGTGGGGCACGAGGAGTACCATAACCACCGCCGGCGCCACGAAAAGGGCGACTTGAGTGCGTATGTGATGTTGACGAACGCGCGACAGATGCATGCTCTTTTATCGTAAGGCGTTTTTTTATCATCTCTTCAATACTGTAAATATCTCGGCGTTGGTCTGGCGTGGCAAATGAAATTGCTTTTCCCACCTTACCTGCCCTACCTGTGCGGCCAATACGGTGCGTGTAGTTTTCTATATCATCTGGCAGGTCGTAATTTACAACAAGCGAGATATTTTTAACATCAATGCCTCTTGCAGCAATATCGGTGGCAATTAACACACGGCAACGACCAGTTTTAAAGCTTTCAAGTGCCCTGCGCCTTTGCGATAAATTTAAGTCAGAATGTATTTCTGCGGCAGTATGACCCATGGCTGTTACAGCCACGGCAAGCTTTGATGCCCCGTGCTTTGTACGCGAAAAAACCAAAACAGGGCCCGCATGCTCTGCTAAAATTGTGCGGAGCAAATCGCGCTTTGATTCCTGATGAACAAGATAAACTTCTTGCTCAATTTGCTCAACCGTTGTACCCGACACAGCAACTTCAATACGCACTGGAGTACGCATATAAGAAGTTGCTATTTTTACAATATTTTCAGGCATAGTGGCAGAAAAAAGCATTGTCTGCTTCTCTTTTGCCACAAAATGCAGTATTTGTTTTATTTGCGGTTCAAAACCCATGTCAAGCATTCTGTCGCCTTCATCTAAAACAACAATATTAAACTGATCTAACTTCACCGAGCGATGCTGCAGATGGTCATAAAGACGGCCTGGCGTTGCAATTATAACATGTGGTTTCTTTGAAATTTCCTGTTTCTGCGTATACATTGACGCTCCACCAATTATAACAGCTGCCCTAAGACCCAAAAATCTTCCAATTGGGCGCAACGCCTCTTCAACCTGAATAGCGAGCTCTCTAGTTGGAACAACCACAAGTCCGCGGCAACCCTTCTCTACAATTTTTTGCAACATTGGTATTCCAAAAGCCAATGTTTTACCAGTTCCTGTTTGGGCTATACCCATAAGGTCATGACCTTGAGTGGCTACAGGTATTGCCTTAAGCTGAATTGGGGTTGGTACAGTAAATTTAAGTTTACCTAAAATTTCAAGAATTTTTGGTGAAATTCCAAGCCCCGCAAAACTGCGTTGTTCTTTATTGATGATTGTATTTGGCATATTTATAACTCCCCTAATGTTTAAAAGTGCAACGCAACGATACACTTTTGCTTATTTATAGCATATTTGGAATTGTATGGGAAATTTGAGATAAAATCGCAGGCAAGCTAAGAAACTACCATAGACAATCTTTTCGGCGAGTTTTTAGCAACTGACAAGATTTGAAAATAAAATCTGAAAATAGAAAATTGAAAGTTGACTGAATCAAAAATCTTTTCTTGTCTACTTTCGACTCTTGATTTTCGATTCTCTGTTTTTTGCAAAGCAAAAACGGAGAGGGAGGGATTTGAACCCTCGGTACGAGTTTACACCCGTACACCGGTTTAGCAAACCAGCGCACTAAGCCACTATGCGACCTCTCCACCTACGCCAAGGCTTCGGTGGACACGGTCCACCTTTCCATGGCACTATATTCATATCAAAACACTAATTTAATTTCTTTATTGCCTTAACTTGCCTATTAAAATTACAGGGCGCATTTTATCATTATTTAGTTTTTCTGGCAAATTTGCTTGCAGTTTCTATATATTGCTTATTTTAAAACTCAGGCCACGCAAGATACTAAACTAAAAAGTTTACTGTTTGATAGCTTTTATTGCCTGCTCAATTGTGTCAACAGGAATTACTTTTAACTTTCCGCTATAAGAAAGGTTTTTCATATTGCTTTGTGGTATTATAGCGCGTAAAAAACCAAGCTTTTCTGCCTCAATAAGGCGCGCAGGAATATGCCCGACAGAACGCACTTCGCCGCCAAGACCAACCTCACCAATTAGCACACTCGTTGCATCGGGTATAAAACCGTTATACGCAGAAGCAATAGAACAGGCAATACCTAAGTCGGCGCCTGTTTCTTTTATTTTTATACCGCCTGCCACATTTACAAAAACATCGCTGGCTTCAAGGCGCAGGCCGGCGCGTTTTTCAAGTACCGCTATAATTAGTGTAAGGCGGTTTGCGTCATAACCGGTTACCATTCTTTTTGGAAAGCCAAAATTACTGCGAGCCACAAGTGCTTGAATTTCCAGCATCAGAGGCCTTGTTCCTTCCATAGTCGGCACTACAACATTACCTGGCACTTGGCTATGGCGTTCGCCCAAAAACATTAACGATGGGTTTTTAACTTCCATAAGCCCGTTGCCTGTCATTTCAAACACGCCTATCTCGCTTGTCGGGCCAAAGCGGTTTTTATATGAACGCAAAATTCTATAAATTTGTTGGCGTTCGGTTTCAAAGTAAAGCACGGTATCTACTATATGCTCAAGCACCCTTGGGCCTGCCAAGTCACCCTCTTTTGTTACATGCCCTAAAAGAAAAAAAGTTATATTTTTTGACTTTGCCGCACGCAAAAACTCGGCGGTGCACTCGCGAATTTGGCCCACAGAACCAGGGGCGCCTGTCATATCATTTCTGAAAGTTGTTTGAATTGAGTCAATTACAACAATTTCGGGCAGGTTTTTTTTAAGTGCATCAATTATATTTTCTAAGTTTGTTTCAGAAACAAGCAATAAGTTTGACGATTTTATACCAAGGCGATCGGCACGGTTTTTTACCTGTGCAAGCGACTCTTCGCCGGAAACATAAAGCACTTTTGCACTTTTTGACAGTGCACCGCATGCCTGCAACATAAGTGTTGACTTGCCAATACCCGGAGGCCCGCCAAGTAAAATGAGTGAGCCCTTAACCACACCGCCGCCAAGAATTCTGTCAAACTCAGCTATATCACTTGGCGTGCGTATAAAATTTTCGGACGACACTTTATCTAATGCTACAACTTTTGACGAAAAATCTGTAAGCGCGCCACGGCGGCCGACAGATGCAAGTGGAGGCACTTCTTTTTCTTCAACGAATGTGTTCCACTCACCACAATCACTACATTTGCCAAGCCACTTTGATGAGGCGTAACCGCAACTTTGACAGCGAAAAATTGTTTTTATTTTTGAAGTTTTCATTGTTTGTTTTTCCTAAACAATTGTTTTAACTACAATACGATTAAAACATGGATATTAATTTTTTGAATATAAATTGTTTCCTATGTGTCATACCGAACAAAAGTGAGGTATCTTATTGTTTCATTTTTTGAGTTTAACTTTAAATTAAGATCTCTCCTCTCTACGATTGTCGAGATGACACAAATGGAAGATGATTGCATATATGTAAGATAATATTTACACGAACAGCCGTGAACTATTTTAAATAGCGAATTGTATTTACATTTTCAAGCGTTACTAAACCGTCCTGCAACACTCCATCTAAAACTTGTAAGAAACTATTTATTTTTTCTTCACTATCTATTATTTCAATTATTATTGGCAGGTTTTCAGATAGTTCAAGCAGTTTTGCCGTGTGTATATGGCTTTTTACCCCAAAACCAATAAAACCTTTTATCGCGCTTGCCCCTGTCATACCATGTTTTTTCGCAAGCAGAATAATTTCTTCGTACAGAGGTTTGGAGTTATGCTTATCTTTTTCACTTATAAAAATTCTTAAAAGCTTCTCTGTGCTTTGTGTTTTCATAATTTTCCTTGTATTTTAAATTTTATGAATATGATGCTTTTAATTAAATTACTTCGCCCAGCAACACACCCAAGCGGAATAAAATAAACCCGGCAATAACGCTTACGAGCACATTTACAAACGCACGCATAACTTCCCCGTCGCGTATCAAACCGTTTGTTTCAAAAATAAATGTGGAAAATGTTGTAAATGCGCCGCAGAAGCCAATCATTAGAAATGTGCGAACACCTGAACCCAAAACAAATTTCTGTTCGGCAATTGTGGAAAGAAAACCGATTATAAAACAACCAAGAAGGTTTACAACTATTGTACCGTAAGGGAATGATGTGCCAAAACCTTTATAAACAACTCCGGCAAGCGTATACCTCGCAAGTGTGCCAATCGCGCCACCAATAATTAGTTCTATAAAAGTTACCATAGCGGGATTTTACATCAATTAGATAACACACGCAACCACACCTAAGTAAATATATATTTTTACTAATATTATTCGAAACCCCCTTTGGCTGACAATGAACGAGCGTTTTTTTGGAGCTTTCGGTGAGGACTGTCTGAGCCCACCACAAAGTGGCGAGGCGAGTTCCGCAGCCACCAAAAAAATACGAGTGAATAGCCACCGGGGGTGCATTTCTTTTGGTTACTTTTCTTTGGGCATACAAAGAAAAGTGATACAGGGGTGTCAGCCCGAGGCTAGACCTCACCAAGGGTGGGCAGGGGCAGAATAGCCCCGCAATTTAAAACCATATAAGTAATTATTTATCTTAACAGGTAAGTTATTCGTATCTTAAAGCGTCTATCGGGCTTAATGCCGCCGCCTTTTTGGCAGGCCATGTTCCAAAAACAACACCAACTACCGCGGAGAAAATAAACGCTAACACTATTGAACTTAGCGATACTTTTGTTGTCCAGCCGGCAAAAACAGATAGGGCTTTGGCAATACCAGAGCCAAGTAAAATTCCTATTACTCCGCCTATTATACAAACCACAACAGCCTCCAGCATAAACTGCAGCAATATGTCGCGCTCGTTTGCTCCTATGGCTTTTCTTAAACCAATTTCTTTTGTGCGTTCGGTAACAGAAACGAGCATTATGTTCATTATGCCAATGCCGCCAACAAGCAAGCTGACAAATGCCACAGAACCAAGGAGCGTTGAAAAAATATTCATTGTGGCATTAACTGTTTTTTGTATATCTGCCATATTTCTTATATCAAAAGCATCTTCCCCATTTGTTGGCAAGCGGTGAAGGCGCACAAGCAACGCGCTTATCTGGGTGCTTGCCTCATCCATTTCTTCTTGCGAAGAAATCTGCGCTTCTATGCTGTCAATATTTTCAGTACCAAAAAGCCGCTTCATTGATGTGTTTACCGGCACTACTATTTTATCATCTTCATCGCGAAAACCACTTGAGCCCTTTGTGGGCAAAATACCTATTACCTGAAAATCGGTGCGGTTTATTTTTATAAACTCACCAATTGGGTTTTCGCCATTAAAAAGGGCTTTTGCGACAGTTTGCCCTAAAATTGCCACGCGTGCCCTTTGAGTATTTTCAATTTCGCTAAAAAATCTGCCGCTTGATGGCGAAGCGCTTTTAACACTCTCGTAATCGGGGGTTACGCCTTCAACCCTTGTGTTTGCATTTTTACTTCCATAAACTGCCTGAACCCTGCCATTAGCATAAGGAACAATCTTGCTAACTGAAGGTATTGAACTTTTTATGGCAATTGCATCTTCAACCGTAAGCCGTGTAGATGCACCTGCCTCATAATTTACGCCTCCCCTGCTGTGCGATGCAGAATGAATCATAAGAAGGTTTGAGCCAAGGCTCATCATCTGTTTTTTTGTCGCCTCTTTGGCTCCGGTGCCAAGCGCAAGCATTGCAATTAACCCAGTAACACCTATTAAAATGCCAAGCATAGATAACATAGTGCGGGTTTTATTTGAATAAAGTGCCCGAGTGGCTTGTGTAAAATACTCTTTTACCCGGTATGTTTTAAGAAGTTTGTGCTTTTGAGTATTTTTTGAGTCAGTTGGTGTTATTGTTTTATATTCGGTATCTGCGACTGTATCTGGCTTTGTATCTGAAATTATTAAACCGTCTTGAAGGCGAATAACTCGTGTGGCGGCGGCGGCAAGGTCAGGTTCATGCGTTACCATTACAATAGTTATACCGGATTTATTTAACTCTTTTAAGATGTTTATTATTTCAGAAGCCGACTTTGTGTCAAGGTTACCAGTTGGCTCATCGGCGAGTATTAACTCCGGGTTATTTACAAGCGCCCTTGCTATTGCCACCCTTTGCTGTTGTCCACCTGACATTTCTTTTGGCTTATGCCACAATCTTGAGCCAAGCCCCACTTTTTCTAAAAGCTTTTTGGCAACACTATCGTCTTTTTTTTCGCCGTCAGAATAAATTAATGGCAACATAACATTTTCAACAGCGCTTAGGCGAGCTAAAAGATTGAAACTTTGAAATATAAAACCAAAAAACTTATTTCTTAAGACAGCCAGCTGGCTGTCTTGCGCTTTAGATATTTCTTTACCTAAAAGCACATAAGAACCGCTTGTAGGCCTGTCTAAAATACCAATAATGTGTAAAAGTGTTGACTTACCTGAGCCAGACGCACCCATAATAGCAACAAATTCCCCCTTTGAAATTGACAGGGAAACACCATCAAGAGCGCGTACTTGAGTATCGCCCATTTTGTAAATTTTTTTAAGATTTTTAATTTCTATTATGCTCATTGTTTTTACTTGCCAAAAATACTGCCGATGCCGCCTCTCATTTGGTTTTTTTTGCTGCCTTTTGCACCTTGAGTACTTTTTACAAAAACCTTTTGGCCTTCTTGCAACCCTTCAATTATCTCAACATTTTTGTCATCTGATATGCCCACTTTTACGCGTTGTTTATAGCTTTTATTATCACCTGAACCAACCGCCAAAACAAACTTTTCACTGCCCTTTGTTATAACTGCTTCAGACGGCAACAATAGCGCGGCATCATTTTTATCGGAAACAAGTTCCACCGTGGCGCTCATACCCGAACGGAAAGTTTGCGGTACAATAACTGGTTTTATTTTTACACCATAAACGGTTACATTGTTTATAACAGTTGCCTCATAGTCAATGTGTTCTACTACACCCGGGAACTCTTTATCGGGCATAGAGTCAAGAGTTATGCTAACTTTTGCCGCAAGTTTCACATAACGCAAATCAGTTTCATCTACATTTGCCTGCACTATAAGTTGGTCTGCCAACACCAGCACCGACTCACTTGAGGTAACACTTTGGCCAGGCTCTTTTTGCCTGGCTATAACAAAACCATCAAGCGGAGAAACTATTGGGGTTGGCTTATAAATATCTTCCCACTCTTTTAATGCTTCGGTACCATTTAAGCGCACTGTGTCTAAAAGCGCGGCACGGTCTGAACTGCTCATCCAGGCAAGCACCTGGCCTTTTGATACTTTCTGGCCCTCAACAACCAATATTTCATCTAACCGGCCGCTTATTTGTGGTTTTAGTTCCAATCTATTTCTAGGGCTTACAGAACCATTTATGCGAACCTCCGACGAAATAGGCCCTACGACAACTTCAATAATCTCTTGAGCGTTCTCTTTGTCCTTTGGCTTTAAAAACAAAAATAAAGTAAATACCAGCGCTAATGATACAAGAGCAATTAAAGCTATTCTGATTTTTTTCACTTTCTACTCTCCTAATATATTTATCCAGCGCCCTTGCGCAATTGCGGCTTGTGTTTTTGAGCTAAGCAGCGTCTTTTGCGCAGTTATAAAATCGTTTTCAACTGTGTACCAGTCCTGATAAGTTGCCAAGCCGTTAATATACTTTGCAGTTATAATTTTTGATTGCTCTTGCGATGCCTCTAAATACTTTTGGCGCACAAGCAACTCTTCTTGCGCGGCTTGGTAAGTTTCTTTTGCTGAAAGCAGGTTTGTAAGCTTTTCCTGCTCTACTTTACGCAAATTTTCTTGGGCAATTTTAATATCTTTTGCCACTATATAAATATCATTTATACTGGAACCGCCGCTAAAAAACTCATACGAGATATTTAACGAAGAACTCAACTTGCCATTTTCTGGAGGCCAAATTGAATCACTTTTTGAGTAACCACTCTGCAGAGTTAACTTTGGCAAAAACTTGCTTTTGTAATATATTTCCTGCTCTTTTGTTTTTTTGTATTCAAATTGTGCATTTATATACTCAGGTGTTTGGTGTGCCAAATCAAGAAGATTATCTTGTAATTTTATATCTTTATTAAGCAAAAACTCGCCTTGTACATCAACCATACTGTCAAATTTTTCTACCGGCATACCCAACACCGCATAAAGCTCTGCTGTTACAACATTAATTTGCCTTAACGCTTGGGCGGCATCTATTTGTGCTTTTAACTTATCGGCCTCAACACGCAGCAAAGAACCCTTATCTTCTGTTCCGGCAGAGTACTTAATTTTTACAATTTCATAGTTTTTATCTCTTCGTTCTTTAATACTTTGTGCTAACTTATTATTCTTCGAAGCTGCCAGCAAATTTACAAATGCCTCGCGCAAAGAATACAAAACATCTGACACGCTTCTTTTTTGATTTTGTTGAGCCAAAAGTAAATTCACTTTGCCAATTCTTAATTGTGCAAGGTCACCAAATCCATTAAACAGCGACAATTGGCCTGATAGGCCCCAGCTGTACGAATCTGACACAGGAGAATTGTCAGGTTGGCTTTTGCCTGCCGAGGCAGACGCGGAAAGCGACGGCAAAAAAGATGAATATGTTTTATTATATTCAAGAGCGGCTTTGTTAACTGTTTGCTCAGCCGATATAAGCGATGGGTTTTGCGCCTTTGCCAAATTTACGGCCGCATCCCAGCTTAACGGCTCAGATGCAAAACAAACATTTGATAAGAACAAAACACAAATTAAAACTGCTGAAATTTTTTTCAATTAATCCCCACTTAAGAACTATGTTAATTCAAAAACATATAGCAGCTATCCCACATTACAACCACCAAAAAACAACCCGTTTACCTATTATTTTCGGTTAATGGGGGGATATACTTTTTGATTCATCTTTTTTGCTATCGTCCATATTGTTCTTCATATCTTTGTGATCTTTGCCATCGTCCATACCTTGTTCTTGCATAGGTGGTGGCGGCATATCTTCCATTGCTTCATCTTTTCCATCCTCATCCATCTTGCCTTTCATTTTTTTAAATTCTTTTTTCATTTTTTCGCACATCTTGCCAAATTGATCAGGTGTAAGTGTCTTTTTTACATCTAAAATTCCTTGTGTTCTTGAATCTATCTTTTTTGCTTCAATACTCTTTAAATCACCTGTAAGTTTTTCTACCGCTACCATATCGGTGTTTGATTTATCCAACTCAATGCGTAATGCCTCTTGAGCTTCTTTCATTGACTTATTCAACTGCTTCATCTGCTCCATTTGTGTTTTACGGTGTGCTTTCATCTGCTCTGACTGTGCTGGTGTTAAATTTAAATCTTTTACCATTTTATCATGCATGGTTTGCTTGTGGTCTTTAAAATTACCTTTAACTGAACTTTCGCCATATTTGCCTTTGGCTTCACTTGAAAACCCAAATGATGGAACAGACATCAATACCGCAGCCATTAAAGCTACAACAACTAAACCTTTTACTTTCATGAACATTCTCCTTTTGATTTTTCATTTTCCCACCCAAGGGGGTTAAACTCAGGATGACCCTTTTCTTGCAACCTTAGACAACCGCTACAATAAATAAGTTTCTACCGCTGTTCCAAAGTTTAAACTCTCAGAGGTATTTGCTTGTAAACTTTCTCCGTAAATAGTTTCAGTTAGATAATTAATATGCTCGTCAGAAATGTTTTCTACTTTTTTATTTGGTGTGTACATTAAAATCAAAGCAATCATAAACAAACCACACATTGAGGCAACACCTCTCCAGCCGCGCAAGAAACTAAAAACAGAAAACACGCTATGCCGCTTAGAACTTTCAACATATACCGCACTGCGAACCTTTGCCTGCAAATAAGATGGCACTTGCACGCGCGCTTGCACCCTCAATGGGTTAATAACATTTGAAAACAACTTCTCCTTATACGCATTACACTGCGCACAAGCTAAGAGATGTTCGTTTAAATCAGCTGAATCATTTGCCTTGATGCACCCATCCGCATAATCGGTTAGTAGAAGTTCTTTAATTTTTTTACAATTCATTTTATTCCTCCAAAGCGCTGTTTGCAACCATTAGCGCCTCTCTTGCGCGCCTTATGCGCGTGCGAACAGTGTTTATATTTACGCCAACAGCCTTTGATATTTCTTCATAACTAAGGCCTTCCAGCTCCCGCAAAACTATGCACACCTTTTGCTCTTGCGGTAAACTTTTTAATAATTTATTTACCTTTTGGCTGGCAAAACTTTTATTTATTTCGTCATCGGGTGTATCTCTATACTCTACAACACTTTGAGCAATTGTATCGTCTAACTCTACTTCTTTTTTTCTCCCGCGCGATTTTTTTTTCAAATAATTAAGCGTGGTGTTTACAGTTACTCTGTAAAGCCAGGTTTTTATGGAAGATAAACCGCTAAATGTATGCACTTTTTTAAGTACCGTTATAAAAACCTCTTGCGTAAGCTCTTCGGCATCGGTTGCGTTTGCGGCAATCCTAAGGGCAACATTGTAAACAAAGCCGGCAAACTCCTTATAAAGCTCATCAAAAGATAATGGCTGTTTTTGTGATGTGTTTGATAGTTCGTTACTCAAAAGCATCTCCATGGTGACCATTTAGACATAAACGCATTTAAAAAAGTTTCACATTCTATTATTAAACCCGCATTTTGCAATAGATTTACACGGTGTTGGATACGAAGGGAAGAACCGAGGTGAAAAACTTTGCTACTTATTTTCTTAAAGGTAAACATGCACCGTATTTTCTTTAAGGTTAAGCATTTGTTCAAAAACTTTTTTATTTATAAGCGCGCCGCCTGCACGGTATGAGTTTTGCGTATAACCGGCTATTGGAACTTCTTTGGCATTTATGGTTATTTTATAAGGTGAAGTGGTTTTTTTTGTTATGTGATATTTATAAGTAACACCCTTGCCATTTTGGCACATATAAAACTCAAAACCATTAAGCTTTTTAGGCATTACCGGGTCAATTAAAATATTTTCATACGAACTGCGAATACCTATAAAGTTTGATATAAGCTGGTTTAAATAAATTCCGGGCCCGCTTGAATAAATACGCCAGCCGCCTTTAATACCAACTTTTAGTTTTTTAATATCGTCAAACTTTTTAACAGCTTCATATCTGTCTGCAAATGCCGCATCGGAGCTTGAAAAATACGCGTTGTTCTGCCGCGGCAAAGATGTTTTAAAAACTTTTTGCAATGTAATTGGGCAAATTGTAAGCAGTCCTGTATATGCCTCATCGGCTTTGCCAAGTGCACACATTGCTTCAATATAGCGAATGTGGGCGTGAACATACTGCATACCTATTTCGCGGCCAAAGTTTGATGCGCTTTCGGCGCGTTTAAAGTAAACCTCAACACCGCCTTTATAAGGTATTGGCCTATTAACAAGCCGCACACCGTCGGGAAATAAAAGATGTTTTTTTACAATTTCGTGGTGAGCTTTTGCCTGAGCAGGGGTGAACATATTGCTTGTCATTCCCCTTGTCATTGGCAACAAACGGTAATGCACACCGGTTTTATTATCTTTTGGGTGAAGCATATACTGCGGAGTTTTACCTTTAAAGAAAACAAGCCCTGCCACAACTCCGTCTTTAACCAAATACTTATTAAAATCAGTTTTAATTTTTGCGCAAAAATTATTCAGCTCATTGGCAAGTTTTGCATTAGCTATTTTTCTGTTCACTTTTTCATAACGCAAAAGTGTTTGATAACAAAGCTCAACCGTCCAACTGCTAACCATGTGCTCGCGCATATCTGCTTCGGCCGGCTGGAGTGTATCTTCCCAATCGCCATGGCCGTAATGATATAAAGCGGTGCCATTTACACAACCTGCTTTTATTACCGCAATTTCCCGCGCAATATGCTCGGTAATAGTTTCTACTTTAGAAATTGGCGCACAAGTTTTATCATCAACAAAGCAAACCTTTTCATTTAAAATTGAAAAGTCATTTGTAGCTTCAATATACTCGCACAAAGCTTTCAGCGGCCACATAATAATATCGCCGTGGCTGTCGCATGAGCGAATTTTACCGTATCGGTCATACATAAACCACTGCGGCCAATCGCCGCTTTTAATAAACTGGTTTTCAAAAACCATTTTTATTGTTTCGCGTTGTTCTTTGTAGTTTTGTGTTGCACATAAAAACTCGGTGGGGCCTTGGCAAACATCACGCAAACCCCATGCCGCACCGCTGTATTGCTCCAACCCGTGTGGGCTTGTAAAATGTATCATTGCATTGTGAACATACCAGGGAATTATGTCGTTAAGTTTTGAAACTCCTTCGTCTTTGTGCTTAAGCGTTATACCTTTTTGTAAATTACTCCAGAAAACGTCTGCCGATTTTTTTGCAGCTTCATAATTCTCAATTGATGAGGAATAATTTTTAACAAGTAAGTCGGCTTTCTTTGCCGATTGCACATTACCGGTAATTGTAATTGAAAAATTTTTAACTGATTTTGTGCTAAACGCAACAAACGCGCCATTGCGCCTAACACCGTCTGAATAAAGCAGCTCATCACCGCCAACATTAGCAACTGCCTTTTTATCTTTTGAAACAATAAAAAACTTCGTTTGAGGGTAATATTCATACAACAACCCAGATTTTGCAGGCACACATTCAACGCAGACGCCCTCTTTATTTATAACTATGCTACCGCTATGTTCAAGGTCGTTGTTGCCAAGCACCACTCCGTGCGTAACAAGGAATTCTTTTGCCACGCTGGATTCAATTTCAAGAAAGCACGCCGGGTTATCAATTGATGCCCATGCTTTTACAATTATTGTTTCGCCTTTAGCATTTTTGTAAATCCAGCGTGAATTATTCAGCCCAACTTCAAAAAGCGAAGGCACGCCAAGCAGTTCGTAACACTCATTAGTTTTTACAAAAACCCTCTGACCGCACGAACGGTGCAGGTTTAATGCGTTGCGCTGGAAAGAGAGAACCTTATTAAAATTGGTGTTGCCAATCATTACATGCGAGTTAAATACACCGTACATCCACGAAGTTGTTGCAAGTGTATCGTCACTTGGCATAATACTGCTGCCAGAACGCATAATGTGCCCATGGGGCCGCTCGGTAACAAGTTCTTTTGATTTAAGCACAACATGCGTATTATTATCGCAGAAAAATGACTGACCTTTTTCTTCGTGGCGGTGCTTTGAACCAACATATTTTGTAATTTCAGCTGGTGTAAGGTTTACTGATTTAAATAATGGTGAGGTTGAAAAAACAGATGCAGAACCTGAAATTTCTTTTAACGCAACAACTTTACTTCTAATTATTTTTTTATAAAGTGCTTGTGCTTTTAAGGCAAATGAAAGGTCTTTTATGTTATTTGCTTTTGCGTGATTGTCCTGATACACGGTGAAAAAAACTTGCTTGAGTGATTTGCCCGGGGCAAGTGTTATTTTTTTACTTTGAAGTGTTGGCAATGCAAATTCATACTGCATTCTTTGGTTTGGAAGTTTTTCTTTGGTGAGTGCTACTGGCACACCTGTTTCTTTATATGAAAGTCCGAAAAATTGAAAACCATCGGTAAGGTAACCGACCGCACCATTAAGGCAACCATTTAACACCCATGGAAAACCCTTATCCTGCTTTTGCCCCTGACGGCTTGCCATAACAAAACCAAATTTTGGGTGTTTAAGAGGTTCGTGGTCAATATATTGGCTTGTGTATGATTCGTTACTACGCACCATACCAAAAGAACCGAGACCAAGGTCTTGTGCAAAAACCACATCAACTGTTAATGCTTTTGAGCTGGTATTTTTTACATCAACTGTCCAAAACCATAAATCATCATTTTCGGCTAAATTAAGTTTGCAAGAATATTGCAGGCCAAAGCTTTCGCCTTGCCAGAGGGCACTTTTGCTTTTTTCAGATACAGAAAATTTGGAGTTAGAAAGAGGGCCGGTTAACGGGACATAACTTATTTTACTGCCCAAAACTCTAAGGTAAATATTCCCAAGCGAGCTTTCAAGCGGGCTCGCCATAAGCTGGTTTATTAGTATATTTTCTTTGGTAATTGAAAAAATACTGCCATTTTGCAAAAAAGAAATATTTAAACCATTTTTATTTGTAAGTTGGGCGGCAACAACACCGTTTTTGTCTGTAAAATTAATAACTTCCTTAGCCATATTAGAAAAACCCTCCGAATAGTGTGTAACGATTGGTGCATTTTACTATGTTCAAGACGACATAGTCAATTTGAAAAACCCCGAATCTGCGTAAAATATAAAATCATTTTTTATTCGCATTTATAAGGTAGGATGGACTGACATAGATTTGTTTTATTACATTTTACTTTATTAAGTATTGTGTCCCCGGAATATTATAAACGGATTATTTGCTTCGTGGATTTCAAATTCTTTTGCTTTTGCTTCAATTTTCATCTTTTTTGATCATGGGCAGTTGAATTCGGTTTTAATCTAAGCATAAATGTGGATATTACCATAAAAACACCAACAATAAAATCGATAAAGCTCCAAATTTCACGGTTGAGATGAATAGCAATAAACGGATTGAAAAGCACAGAGAGAAATCCAAAAATCCAAACCCATTTCTCTTTTTGTGCCTCATGCGCTACCCAAGCAACATATGCTGAACTTGCGCACACAACAAATCGTAAGAGTGTAAAAAATCCATAGAGCCAGCCATCAAATAATGCAAGAAATAAGAAAGTAGCACTAATAATCACGGCAATGTTTTTCTTTTTATTTATTTCCATAATTTTTATATCCTAAAAAAATGACCAGAAAATGAAAAATAAGAGAAGAATATAAAACCAATTTTTTTTGAAAAAAGATACTATGTCTTTATTTTTCATTGCTTGAACAAACGAGCTAATCACGAAGAAAGTCATACCGCCCAAAGCTAGTACCTTTATGACCAGCCAAATGCCGCCCCATACACTGCTAAAAGAAACATTAAAACCAAAGAGATAGATAATCCCAAAAATTATCAATGTAATAATTGATAGCGCCAATAAAAATATAAAGAAATAATTAGCAAGAATGATTGCTAAAGGGGTTCCTATAAATAGAGCAACCAATCCCAAAATTATTGATCCTTTTGAAAATAATGAAATTGCCAACCCTATCATTGATAAACCCGCAAAAGCAGTAAACAAAAATTGTAAAATAGTAAATGAAATATAGAGAAATCCACCACCAAGGACTAAACCACCTGTACCTAATCCCTTAAAAACTTTCTTAAGGAAATTTTCTTTTTTTGGTGCTACCGCTTGAAACTCGTTACCTGAAATCAATTCGTTTTCGCTTTTAATATCATCTAAATCATTATCATACTCTTCGCTTTCTAACAAATTATCATCGTTGCTTTCTTCACTAATTGTTTTGATAATCTGATTCTGACCACAATTTTTGCAGAATTTGTCACCTTGCTCTATTTTTTCGCCACAATTATTACAATTCATATAGTCTTCTCCTTTGCAATTAGACTTTATATTCATTTCCATGTTATTATAGCATGTATTCGTATTTCATTATTCCCTAATTCTTTAAGAAGATAAACCCTTGATATACTCCCTCTCTTAAATTTTAAAGAACTATATGAATCCGGATCGAAAATATTAATATAAACAACAAGAAATGTATTGTAAGGATATTTTTTTGCACATTTTTTATCAATCAGTTCTTGCAAGTGATGCAGATTAGCTTGATCATCAAAAGTAAATTGTCTTTCTTCAACATCTTCCATGTATTCTTTTTTAATTCTCCTCTGTTCGAACTTGCCAGTTTTTGGATTTAACTCAACTCCATGTTCCTGAGTTACTTCAATATCAAAAAGCCATTTCTTATCAATCCCGAAGACTTTAAAATCTGGACGGGATTTACCGTTGTTGTCATTATATCTTTCAGCGTACACTATTTTCTTTTCATTTGATTCGTTATATGCCATTGCAAATTTGCCTAAGACCCATTGTTCATTAAAGGCATTGTTACGCTGTATAATAAACTTTTTTGGATCTTGCTGGTTTTTCTTTTCAGCTTCTTGCAATAGTGTTTCTACAGTTTCCATTGTTTCGCCTTTAAGTCTTCCTTCTCTATGAATTCAGGGGACACAATATTTAATTACTATCTTTTTTCTTTGAACCGAGTTCTTTCTGAAATTCCTAAATTTAAATTCTAATACCCAAGTTTTCTTATTTTTTCTTCGCTAAAACCAAAGTAATGCGCAATTTCATGAACAACGGTTATTATTATTTGTTTTTCAATTTCATCTTGATTTGAATAATAACTTTCAAAACTATTTTTATAAAGTTCAATTCTTGTCGGTTCAAGCTGAAAGTTAACAAACCGCCCGTAAGGCACTCCAATAAATACCCCAAATAGCGTGCCGCCTTTGTATATCTCTTTTAACGACAGCGGAACTTCTTCGCGAGGAATAATGGATATCTCATTTTTCTCAAGGATTTCCTTGAACTCTGAGGGAAGGTTCTTTATAGCTTTAGTGATGATGGATTGGAATTCTTTTAGGGTCATATAATTGTCGTCTGCATTTCCATGTTAGTCATCCTTCGCTCTTTGAGCTATTGGGTGTTATGAATATACCAAAGGACAACGCATTTAACAAATAAAACCGTCGCTCAACTATAAATTACACAATTTGTTTCCCATATAATATATTTTATCATATTCCACCATGCCGTGTATTCAGGCAGGATTAACTTGACATTACAACTACACAGGTGTATAATTACACTGAGGTTTAATAATAATATGACCAGGCCATCGCAAAATATAGATAAGAAACTGATTGCCGCAGGCAAGGAGCTCATTCCCCTTATGGGCATCTCCGGCCTTAAAATCAGAGAAGTTACAAAAAAAGCCGGCGCAAACCTTGGTATGTTCAACTATCATTTTGGCACCAAAGAGAAGTACATTGAAGTGCTGATGATTGATGTGTATAGCAAGTTTCTAAGCGACTTTAAACTTGATTCTGAAAAAGGTAGCACTTCGCAGGAATGTCTGCGCAATACTTTGATAGGGGCAGCCCACTTCATACGCCAAAACAGGACGCTCATAGCCGCACTTTTTGAGGAAATTTTAAAAGGCAATATCAGGATAGTTGAGTTCGCCAGAAAAAATATGACAAAACATATAAACATCCTGCTAAAACTTATAAAGCAGTGTCAGAAAGACGGTTATCTGATTAAAACATCCATCTTCGTTATAGCACCAATACTTATAGGCGCCGTAGCACTGCCAAGCATAGCCATCAGGGTGCTTGAAAAGAACTATCAGAAAACAGTCCTCGGCACTTTAATTCCTTTGTTAAAAAATACGGCTATTTCCGACAAAAGAATAACCGAGAGAATAGATTATGCCCTTAAAGGCCTTCAGGGGGAGAGAAAAAAATGATCAAAAAGAATATCTGGATAATTGCCGCGCTGCTGATATTTATTGTTTACGGATACGCAGAAGCAGCCGCTCTTTCGCTGTCAGATGTTGAAAGCTCCGCACTTGAGTATTCCCCACGCCTAAAAGCCATTATATTTGAACAAAAAGCATATACAGAGCGCGCCTCAACCCAAAAAACCCAGCTGTACCCAAAATTGATGTTGGACGGTTCTTATAAATATGTAACGAATGTGCAGGAAATAGTTATTCCCATAGCGGGAGCTAAAACAATCAAGTTAGGCGACAATTCTAATTACTCCATAGGGCCGTTACTCAGCTGGACCGCATGGGATTTTGGAGGCATTGATAATACATACAAAAGCGCCTCCGCTGCGGCAGAAGTAAAGAAAAACGAGGCCGAAGCAGCCAGACGAGCGATACTGCTTAGCGCAAGGGCTGCATATTTTCAGGTTGCCCTGGCTGGAGAACAGATAACGCTTTTCTCCGACGCTCTGAAACTTGCAAACACCCAGTACGAGGACATTAAACTCAATGTGCGCGCCGGCACAAAGAGCTTAGCCGATAATCTTAAAGCTCATGAGGAAGTTATTGGCAGGATGAAACAACTCAGGCAGGCGCAGGCCGATATGTCTTATGCTTTAAGTGAGCTTTCAGCAGTTATCGGAAAAAATTACACCGGCGTTGAGCTTGAGGGTATTGATTCAATGCTTGCTAAGTTTGAGCCGTTTTCTATATCTAAACTAAACGAGAACCACCCCTCTATCCTTGTTTTCCGTAACTCGGCAGAGTCGTTGGAATACTCAAAACGTGCGGCCAGTGCGCTCAGGTGGCCGAAATTTCAGCTGTCCGCAAAATCTTCACTGGATTATCCAAACGGCACCGTACTTGAAAACTTTAACCAGAACACATTTAATGCATCCTTAAGCATGCCGCTCTATGAAACAGGTGCCTCAAAAAACCGGATCAACGAAAACGAAGATATAAAACAAGCAAATTTGAGCCGCGCCGGGCAGGCACTCGCCGACTTAAGGCGCGATTGGGGCAAAACAGCAAGCCAGCTTTCAAATCTCCGGGAACAAAATGCCTTTAATGATATCTCAGTTTCGGAAACAGAACAACTCGCAACGATAATTTACAAATCATATAAGACAGGGGCACTTTCATATATTGAGGTTGAAAATGCAAATTTCAAAGCGCTTGAAGCTAAAATACAGGCAGCTAAAACAAAGGTGCAGATACTAATAAACCTGGCGGTGCTCGCCGGGATGAGTGAATAAAATTCTGGAGGTATTTTGTGAAAAAGAAAGTGATTATAATCTTCGCAATAGTTATTGCCTTGTCAGCGGTGCTGTATTTTACGCTGGTTAAGCATAGCGGTTTCATGTATGCAGGAACCGTAGAGGCAACCGAGGTGGACCTTTCTTCAAGGATTAGCGGTGTAATAGGGTCAATAGGCGTGCAGGAAGGCGATAAAGTTAAAGAAGGGCAGACATTAGCAAAACTTTCCATAGAAGATATTGAAATTGCAGCGGCGGCGGCTGAACGCGATTATAAACGCGCAGTTGAACTGCTTAACGCGGGCTCAATGAATCAAGAAACATTTGACAGGGTAAAATTTAAGCGTGACGACCTTGCAGTACGGCTCGGTTGGAGCACAATAAAATCACCAATAGACGGCACAGTAATAACCAAATACCATGAACCGGGTGAGATGGTAAACCCGGGAACAAAACTGGTGACACTCGCGGATTTAAAGAGGCCGTGGGTTTATGTTTATGTTCCTCAACCCATGCTTTCAAAGATAATCGTAGGTATGGGTGTTATAGGGTACTCACTTGAATCGGGCACGATGACATTTGCAGGCACCGTCGTGCATATCAACGAGGAAGCGGAATTTACACCTAAAAATGTTCAGACCCGCAAGGAAAGAACCCGCCTCGTTTTCGGCGTTAAGATACTTTTCCAAAACGACGATGAATTTCTAAAACCCGGTATGAGCGTTGAAGTACCACTCCCTGAAAAATGAAACTTTTTAACCCCAACTTTGCATTAGATTTAAGAACCGAGGCGAAAGAGACGGAGGCATTTTCGACGCAAAATTCGCAGCGAATGGTAATTCCATTTGCAAGGTTTTTGCGGAAGAAAATGCCCCGTATCTTTCGACGAATTCCAAATTCTAATGCAAATTTGGGGTTAAATATAGGCATAGATATTGTCAATCTTTCACGGAGTTTTGGTAAAGTCAGGGCGCTTGACGGAATAACTGTCCGCGCCGAAACCGGGGCGCTCAACGGTTTCATAGGGCCGGACGGCGCAGGTAAAACTACCCTTTTTAGAATTCTGGCCGGCTTACTGCACTCAGACAGCGGAAGTATCCGGTTCACAAAGGATTCCAAAGATATAGATTTTGATGAAATACGCCCATCGCTTGCGTATATGCCTTCCAAACAAAGCCTTTACCCCGACTTATCCATAGACGAACATCTCATTTTTTTCAGAGACCTTTACGGACTCAAACAGGACGATTTCAACAAGAGGTCTGCCAAACTGCTAAATATAACCAGGCTTGATAAATTCAGGGAGCGGAAAGTAGGCGAGCTATCGGGCGGAATGTATAAAAAGGTAGGGCTGATGTGCGCGATGCTGCAGTCGCCTTCCATCATGCTCCTTGATGAACCTACAAACGGAGTGGACCCTATCAGCCGCAGGGAGTTTTGGGATCTGCTGCACATCTTGGCTGAACAAAGGGTGCTGATACTAATCTCTACAGCATACATGGATGAGGCGGAACGATGCCAGTTTGTTCACCTTATGGATGCAGGAAAAATTATGATGAGCGGCAGGCCGAATGAACTGCTCAAACGTGAACACGCAAAAAACTTTGATGAAATATTCGTTAAGATGGCAATGAGATGAACGGAAAAGCTATGAATGCGGTTGAATTAAATAAACTTACCGTTAAATTCGGCGATTTTGCGGCCGTTAAAGACCTCACGCTTAGCGTAGAAAAAGGTGAGATTTTCGGCTTTCTCGGCGCAAACGGCGCCGGCAAAACAACCGCTATACGCGTTATGTGCGGCCTGCTTCTGCCCACAAGCGGCGATGTGCGCATTGCAGGCCTTGATTTTTCGCGTGGTAAAAATGCCATAAAGCGCAAAGTTGGGTATATGTCCCAAAAGTTCACACTATACGACGACCTGACGGTACTTGAAAACCTCAACTTTAAAGCAAGCATGAGGAAAATCCCGGATGAAACCGCAAAGCAACGCTTTGAACAGATTTTTGATTTCATCGGTTTTAACTCCGGGCAAAATACAATGGTCAGGGAGTTGGCATCCGGAGTAAAACAACAGGTTTCACTCGCCGCTACGCTTGTGCACAACCCCGAGATACTCTTTCTTGACGAACCAACCTCGGGCGTTTCCCCAGCAATGAGGGCTAAATTCTGGTTGTTAATCCGAAAACTTGCCGCTGAAGGCAAAACCGTTTTTGTTACAACCCATTATATGGATGAGGCCGAAGAGTGCGACAGGATAGCTCTAATGAGAGCCGGAAAACTCATAGCTCTAAGAAGCCCACAACAACTAAAAGATGAAACTTATCCTTCTGGTATGCCACTATCTGGTAAAAAACCGACACTTGAGGATGTTTTTATCAAACTCGTAGAAGGTGATGAAAGATGAAACTCTCAAGAATGCTGGCAATGGCAAAAAAAGAAGTTATGCATATTCTGCGTGACCCGTTCACAATTATTATGTCTATAGGTTTTCCCATAATACTTGTTATTTATTTTGGTTTCGCGATAGATTTTGATTTCAGGGGTGTAAAGCTCGCGGTTTACGACTCTGACAACACGCGCCAGTCAAGGGAACTCGCAAATGTCTTTTTTTCATCAGGGTATTTCAAGCTTGAAAAAGGTATGTATCCAGAGAAAATGACGAAAGAGATTGAGTTGGAAAAAGATTTTGGCACAATAATTATACCGCCGGGTTTTGGCAGAAAAATAGCTTCCAGGAAAGAGTCCGCCGTACAGATATTAGTTGATGGAACGGATAACCAGAAAACCAGTATCGTCGGCAGATATATCGGCTCCATGCAAAAAGCAGTTGCCTCCCGCTTCAGTGATGCCGCACCTCAATCTCCGGTAGATATACGCGTCAGGTACCTTTATAACCCTGAACTCAACACGCAGTGGTTCATTGTACCAGGCCTTATCGTTGTGGTCATAGGCCTGCTTGGGATATTTATGACCGCTCTTACGGTATCTAAGGAATGGGAGAACGGCTCTATGGAACTTTTGCTTTCCACACCGGTAAAACCCTTGGAAATAATACTGGGTAAGATAATTCCTTATGTGGCGATTAGTTTAGCAGGGTCGTCGCTTGTTTATTTGATAGCACGATTGGTTTTCGGTGTCCCGTTCGTGGGCAGCCACTTCCTGCTGATTTGCGCGGTGCTGATATATATTGTTGCCTCTCTTGCGCAGGGCATTTTGATTTCTGTAACTTTGCGCCAGCAAAACAAAGCAACACAAGCCGCACTAATTTTGGGAATTCTACCTTCACTTCTTTTATCGGGACTGATATTTCCGATAGAAAGTATGCCTATGTTTTTCCGCGGCGTTGCATCTATACTGCCTGCCCGGTGGTTTATGATAATTATCAGGGGATTGTTTCTTAAGGGCTCCACATTTACAGAACTATCGCTGCCATTTTCTATGCTGGTACTGCTGAGTTTAATACCTATAATAATTGCATCAAAAAAATTCAAAAGGGACCTTGAACAATGAAAAGGGTATTGCTGGGATTTATTAAGAAAGAATTCGCCCAGACACTCAGGGATCCGGTTATGCGGGTTTTTATTTTTGTAGCGCCGATAATACAAATGTGCGTTTTCGGTTTTGCAATAAATACAGATTTTAGGAATATCAATTTTGCCGTAATTGCAAGCCCCGCCGACTATACAGCAAGGCAACTATCTGAGAAAATTTTCGCCACAGGCTGGTTTAACAAAATAGAGTCCGTCAATGGCGACCCTATGGCAATACTGCAAAACGGTAAGGCGGATGCTGTACTGGTTATGCCTGTAGAGGGTATAGACAAAGGGATAGCAAGAGGCGGGGCAAGCATGCAGCTGCTTGTAGATGCTCAAAATGCAACAAAGGCACGAATAGTTGACGCCTATATACAATCCATCGCCGCAAAGTTTTTCACCGATAAATATGGAATTGCCGACACCGGTGGCAAAGTCAGGTTTGATGTCAGGGTTCTTTACAACCCGGCACTTGAAACATCGTTTTTTATGATTCCAGCCATTATAGCCCTGATTATGTGCCTTGTAACCATAATGCTTACGAGCATGTCAATAGCGCGAGAGAAAGAACTCGGCACCTTTGAAAGCATCATTGCTTCACCATTGAGCAATCTTGAAATAATACTGGGCAAAACTGTACCATTTACTATCATTGGGCTTGCTGACGCGGCGTTTATAATGACCGCCGGAATGCTTATTTTCGGCGTACCTGTCAGAGGCTCTTTCATTCTTTTGCTGCTTGCTGCGCTTATCTTCGTTTGCGCTACAGTCAGCATAGGCACGCTGATATCTACAATAGCCAAAAATCAGCAACAGGCAATGATGGGGACATTTATGTTCCTCTTCCCCGCTATGATGATGTCGGGCCTTTTCTTTCCGATTGAAAATATGCCGATATTCATCAGGTGGGTGGCATACATAGATCCTTTTAAGTATTACATAAACCTGATAAGGAATGTTATGCTCAAGGGCAACATACCGGAACTTTACTGGACGAATATTGCGGTCCTATTTTTAATGACCGTCACTACAGTTTTAATTGCAGCCCGCCGCTTCCGCCAGACATTAAATTAACCCGGATTTTGCAACCAAATAAATATCCCAAGGCCATCCACAGTGGGATTGTCTTGGGATATTTATTCAGGCTATCCGGCAAGCTATAGGAACCCAGCAACTATTGAATATACAATTCCCGCTACAACCTCTGTTACATTGTTATTTTATATCGCATGCCTGTACCTTCTTATTAGTTTTATCACTTCAAACATTATCACACTTATCATGCCGGCAGCGAAACACAATGCAAAGTCAATATTGTGGAGCGTGCCAAATTTAAACAGGCTCTTTAATAATGGAACTTCAATACTTAGGAACATAAAAATAACCGCGCCCGTGCTTATCCATAACAATGCTGTATTCTTTTGCCGCAAAATACTTGGCAATGCAAGAACCCATGACCTATTGCATACAATCAACCCAAGATTTCCTACAATCAGCGTTGTAAATGCAAGTGCTCTTGCCGTTTCAACACTTTCTCCAAATTTTTGTGATAAAACAAAAACACCTGCAACAATTAGAAGCAAAACTGTTCCCTGCAATAAACTATATAAAACTGTTGAAAGCGAAAAAAGCGGCTCCTTGATACTTCTCGGCGGGCGCGACATAACGCCTTTTTCTTCTTTTTCGGATTCAAACACTAACGAACATGACGGGTCAATTATCAGTTCAAGAAAAACTACATGGATAGGAAAAAGTATCAAAGGCCATTTAAATATTACCGCGAACAAGCTTAACCCCGCGATAGGGATATGTATTGCAAGTATGTAAGAAATTGCTTTTTTTAAGTTATCAAATATCCGCCTGCCCATACGCACAGCCGCAACTATGGACATAAAATCATCGTCTAATAAAACAAGCGATGAAGATTCCCTTGCCACATCGGTACCTCTGGCGCCCATGGCTATACCTATATTTGCCGACTTAAGAGCTGGAGCATCATTAACACCGTCGCCTGTCATAGCAACTATTTCACCTATTTTTTTTAGTGCGTTTACAATACGAAGTTTTTGTTCCGGCACAACGCGGGCAAATATATTCGTATTCTTTACCCTTATCTCAAGCTCGCTGTCATTCATGGAATCAAGTTCAGGCCCTGTAATAATATCTGAAATATTCTTAAGCCCAATTTGAATAGCAATATTTTTTGCAGTACCCGGGTAATCACCTGTTATCATTACTACACGCACACCTGCCTGATAGCATTCTTCTATTGCTGAAGGAACCTGTTCGCGTATTGGGTCTGCAAGGCCGATAAGCCCTTCAAAACTAAACTCAAAATCGTGCTGTTTTTCTGGAAGAATTGCCGGCTTAAACACAGCTTTTGCTACACCTAAAACCCTTAATCCCTCGTCAGCCATTTTTTCTATTGATATTTTAAGCTTATCCATTGCCTGCTTATCTAAATGGCACAAATCCGCTATCGCCTCAGGCGCGCCTTTCGCGGCTACAACATAATCTTCACTTCCCTGCCGTTTCCATACACGAGACATTGCAAGTAGTTTTTTTGACAATGGATACTCATGTACCATTTCCCAATCGTAATGCACATGCTCTGTATTTTTAAGGCATATTTCGCTTAAATTCCTGATTGCTTTTTCCATGGGGTCATATGGGTCGGTCTGGCTCGCAAGTGTTCCATATTCAACAATCTCATGGCAGTTCTCGTGCAGATTTTCTTTGCCAATAAAGCTTGTATCGTAAAGTATATTATTGGCACAAAGTTTTTGAACTTTCATTTTGTTTACCGTAAGCGTTCCTGTTTTATCTACGCAGAGAACGGTTGCGGCGCCAAGCGTTTCAACCGCAGGTATCCTTCTGGTGAGTACTCTTTTCTGAGATATACGCCATGCGCCCAACGAAAGGAATACCGTAAGCACTACAGGAAACTCTTCAGGTATCATAGCCATTGCAAGCGTAAGCCCCGCTAAAAACCCGCCAAGCCAGTCGGCCCTTGTAAAACCATAAACCGTAATAACTATTAAACAAAGAATTCCAGCCGATATTCCAACTACCTTTACTGTCCGCGATACATCTTTTTTAAGCAGGGTTTCTTCCTCTTCTATTGATTGAAGCGATTTGCCTATTTTACCCATTTGGGCATGAATGCCCGTAGCATAAACTTTAGCAATTCCCTGCCCTGCAACAAGCAATGTGCCTGAAAACACATACGGTTGGTTGTCTCCACCGGGCTTTATTTTGTCTTGTTTAATTTGGCTATTTTCAGCAGGATATTTTGAAACAGGCACCGACTCTCCAGTTAAAAGCGATTCATCAACCGAGAGGTTTAATGCTTCCAGTATAAGCGCATCGGCAGGAACCCTGTCGCCTTCTGAAAGTATTATTATGTCCCCACGCACAACTTCCCTGCCGGGTATTTTTAATTTTTGACCGTCACGGATAACAGATGCCCTTGGGCTTGATAAATCACGCAGTGCCTCTAGTGCCCTCTCGGTTTTTCGTTCCTGATAAAAAGTTATACCCATAATTACAAAAACAAAACCAAGAAGTATCAGCGCTTCTTGCACATCACCCAATATTAAATAAATAGTGCCGCAGGCAACTAAAAGCAGAAACATCGGTTCTTTGAACACCTCAAAAGCTATAAGCCATACGCTTCTTTGTTTTGCCGATGGCAGTTCGTTATAACCTTCTGTTTTCAACCTTGCCGCAGCTTCTTGCGTTGTTAAACCCTGATTCTGGATTGCTTGTATATTGATGCTCATGATAACCTCTTATATTAATGTTTTCAGAAAACGGCAACGAAAAAATACTGTCTTGACATACGGGGTGAAAAGTACGGTTTTGTATTGAAATTGTTTTAAGCGATTATTGGAGGGTGGTCTATTAATTTTACGAATTGAGTAGATACAAAAACTTTGTCAAAAAAAACAAATGGTGCCTGAGTATATATAGGTTTAATTAATGCAGGCACATCTGTTGAGTATGAATTATGTTCAAATTCACAACTGCTTGCACACTCTGCATTGTCACTATCACACACAGTTTGCGCGCACAAACCTAATGAGGTAAAAAACATTAAAAACAATAAAAAGAAACACAATCTGTTCATTGCGTGGGATTATACAAATTCATTTGATTATTAACAATTTTTTCTTGGGCCGTGGTTATTTCGCCAGTTCTTTCATAGCAATTTGGACATCTTTGCGGTGCTTGTGGCTCTCAAATTTGGAAAACAAACTGTACACGCACGGGACAACAAAAAGTGTAAGCATGGTTGAGACAATAACACCGCCTATTACAACAACAGCCATCGGAACCCGTGTTTCGGCCCCCGGGCCTAAAGCGAGCGCAGGAGGCACGGCTGCCGCAATTGTTGCTATTGATGTCATTAAAATAGGGCGAAGGCGTACCGGGCAGGCACTGAGCAGCGCTTCGTTTACCGACATACCTTCATCTCGCCGCCTGTTTGTAAAATCAACAAGCAGAATAGAATTTTTCTTAACAATACCCATAAGTAAAATTAATCCGATAGCACTGTATATATTTAACGAATACCCGGTTATTACCAACGCAAGCAGAGCCCCCTATATGCTAAACGGAAGAGCAAGCAATACATTAAATGGATGCACAAAACTATTGAATTGTATTCCGAGAACCATATACGCCACAAAAATACCCAGGAACAACACAAGATATAAACTAGTAAAAGATTCCTGAAATGTCTGGGCGCTGCCTGAAAAAACAAGTTTATACCCTTCCGGCAATACTTTCTTGCCTATTTTTTCAACACTGTCCATAGCAACAGCCTGCGATTTGCCGGGGGCAACATTAGCAAACATTCTAATAGCACGCTCGCGGTTATTGCGCGTTATTGATAATTGGGCAGGTTTTTCAACTATTGTTACAACTTCAGAAAGACGAATTATCTCGCCGCGGTTATTGCGAACCCATATTTTACTGATATCGTCGGGGTTACTGCGGTCTTTTGAAACCAGCTGTAACCGTATATCGTAACGCCTGCCGTCATGAGTGTACTTGCCTGCGCGTACTCCGCCGATAAGCGCATTAATTGTCTGCCCAATTACAGAAATACTTACACCCCTCTCCGCGGCCTTCCTGCGATCAGGCAATACCTGAATTTCGGGTGGGCCCTGGTCGTAATCAGAATCAATATCTGACATTAATTCTGTACTAACCATTTCCTTTTCTATGACATTGCTGTATTCTACAAGTTTTTCCCACTTCAGCCCGCTTACTGTAAATTCTATGGGGTATCCGCGCCTTGTACTAAGTCCCAATAATGACGGGTCCTGAACAACAACTTTATTGGCCTCAGGTATATCTTTAAGGGCTTTACGAACGACAGGCATTAGCTCCTGCTGTGTAAGCGACCGTTTTTTCTTTGCATCTATCGGGCGGTCAGAGAGTTTTTTCAGCGTAATCATTATATTTCCGGATGAACCGCCGATAAAATCAAAATAACTATCCACAAACGGCAATTTGGACAAAATCTGCTCGGCCTGCTTAAAAACACCGTCAGTTATTTCCAGCGCGGTGCCGGGTTTTGTTTGCATACGCACCGAAAGCATACTCAAATCCTGAGGCGGTACAAATTCCCGCTTGACCGATTTAAATAATAACAACGAACCAAAAAATATTATTAATGAAGCAACTATTATATACCAGCGGTGCTTTAGGCACCATGCAAGCAGTATGCCGTATTTATTACGCAAAAAGTTCATAATATTATCCACCACTTTGCCCATGCCGGTCGTGTGGCCAATTGAAAGAAACTGCGCGCCAAACATGGGTGTCAAAGTTAACGCGCCGAGAAGAGATATCGCAACAGCTACCGAAATAGTTACACCAAACTGAAAAAAATACCTTCCAATAACACCACTCATAAAAATAACCGGAACAAAAATAGCAAGAATAGCAACAGATGCCGCTATTGCCGCAAATGTTATCTCACGGGCACCTTTTATGGCAGCTTTAACGCGCGTTTCCCCTAACTCCCGATGACGCACAATATTTTCAAGCATCATAATAGCGTCGTCCACCACAATACCTACAACCAGCGAGAGTCCGAGAAGTGTGAATGTGTTTAGAGTAAACCCCATAACATAAATTACAAAGAAAGACCCGCACAGCGACATTGGTATGGTTAAAAACACATTCAAAGCCGAACTAAAAGATCCGAGAAAAAACCAGCAAACCAAACCCGTAAGCAGCACGGAGAGTATCAGCACAAAATACATTTCACGCATAGATTCTTCAATGAACTTTGTAGAATCATAGCGAACATCCAAATTCATTCCCGAAGGGACATATTTTTTTATAGCTTCCATTTTTGCCCTTACAGCTTTGGCAATTTGAACTGAGTTTGTTCCCCTTTGCTTGCGTATACCTATGCTGACCGCGCTAACACCATCGGCCCGCGAAATGCGGCGGACATCTTCTGTCCCATCCTCAACAACAGCCACATCGCCGATGTGAAAAGTTTTCCATAATGGCGAACCTTTGCGCGCCGGAATTACTATTGAAGTAAATTCTTTAACAGTTTCCGCTTCGCCTGCCACGCGAATGTTCATTTCATTTTTTCCGGTACTTATATATCCCGCAGGTACCTCGGAATGCTCGCTTGATATGGCAGAAACAACATCATCCACTGTCAATTCTTTTTCGCGCATTTTACCTGCATCCAGCCATACACGCAAATTCGGCTCCATAAAACCGCCAAGCGATACCTCGCCTACGCCGTCAATGGTGGAAAACTGGTCTTTTAATACTTTACTGGTGTATTGCATCATATCTTTCATCGGCCTGTTGCCGGAAAGTGTTATCCACATTATCGGTTGGTCTTCCGGATTTGTTTTAGATATAAAAGGCGGGTCAATATCGCTAGGTAGGTCATGCTGGGCACGGGCAATGCGGCTTTGTATTTCCTGGAGTGCGACATCAATATTTTTACTTATGTCAAACTGAACAGTTACATTAGAGTGGCCTTTTTGAGAGTGGAAGTTACTTCTTTAACACCTTGCACACCCAAAACGGCTTCTTCAAGCGGGTCAGTAATTTCGGTTTCCACCACTTCAGGCGCCGGCACCTTCCCAATTAACAGAAATATTAACCACCGGAAAATCAACATCCGGCAGCTGGCTTAGGCCAAGACGCCAAAAAGCAAGAATTCCGAAAGCCACCATGCCTATCAGCAACATCCACGCAAAAACCGGGTTCTTTATAGAAATATCCGATAAAGACATAATTTTCCTTTTTGTTTTTATTTTAACATAGGAGATTTAAAACCAAAAACTTACTAACTACATTCTCTACGTTATAATTTTCTTAAACTTTATTTTATTCCTGATGCTATCTCAAGTATCGCCTTATCCAATTTTGCTTGTATCAACATACGGTCAAAATTTCTTTTAGCATCCAGCATTGTTATCATTGATTGTATAACATCCATATTATTTACAAGCCCGTAACGGTAATCTTTTAATTGCATCTGGTAACTTTCGCTCGCTTTATTATAAGCAACCGTGTAGGCCGCCGCCTGTTTAATGGAAAAAATAGCCGACCGGTAAAGTTTTCTTATTTCAGTTTCTGACTCCCGAACTACTCTGGAAAGTTTAGCTTCATATTCCCTTAAGCGTGAAAGCTCTTCGTTTACTTTTCCAATAGCCGCCCCGCCTTGAAATAAAGGCATATCCAGCGTAAAAAGTGTGTCCCATTTGCTATCTGTTAACGAGGCGCTGCGCTGAGTGTACCATGCCCCTTCAAGGTTTAGTGACGGCAAAAGCATACTGCGGGCCGCAATTATCCTAAAGCGCTGAGATATCACATTCTTTTTCTCCGCTTCAATAACAGGCCTGTTTTTAGCGCTTTCAAGGTATTTCTCCAGCAATTCCGTACCAGCAATGTCGGGTGTATTGTCAGTTACTACGAGATTTTCAGAATCAAAACCTGTTAGATATGCCAATGTCTCGGCCGCTTTCGCGCGTTCTCCTTGTGATTTTTCTTCCTGAGCAATAAGCGTAGCGAGCTGAGACTCCACCACCAGCACTTCGCTATCTCTGGATTTTCCAAGACGCACTCTTTCATTAAGTTCATTGAGCCTTTCTTGCATTAATTGTTCAGTGTTTTTAATATTTGCTATGTCCGCATCTACCTGCGCGAGAGAATAAAATGCCAAGGTTACTTCTGAATTAAGTATCCTTTCAACGCTGTCATAATTAAATTTTTGTTTTTGGAGTTCATTTTTTGACAGGTCATAATTTGCTTTTTTTCCAAAACCGCTAAACAAAGGCTGGCTTAACGCTATTTTAGAGTCATCAAAATTTGTCGTGTATTCTCCACCAGCGGTGTCTCGGTAGGTTTTCTGGTATTTGAATTTAACCGCGGGCAGAAACCCGCCTCTCGCCTGTTTTACCTGCTCTGCGGCTTGAGCCTGTATTTCTCTGCTTATCATCAGAACTTCGCCCTTATTTTGAGCTGCCAATATACATTTATCCAGTGTAACTGCGGCATTACTTTCCTGCGCATAACCCATAGATAAATGAAATAAAATGACTGACAACAATATGGCTGATATAGATACGACATGTTTACATTGAACTCTCATTATTTTTCTCTCTCTACTTAATAAACTCAACATCAAAAATCACCTTTATAATATCCCCATAAATTTTAGTAACCATCTGCTTAAACTTATGACGGGTTCAGGCCTATGGTATTTACATACTCGTGCTTCATTATTATATAACGCGTTGGACAAAATACAATTCAAAATAGTTTCATATTTTTTAACGCTTCGTTATGACTCCCACTTCCAGTTACGAACTTCCGGCATATCTTGGCCGTGTTTATTAACATACTCTTTGTGCTCAATGAGTTTGTCTTTCATAATCTGTTTCAGCTTAGCTCCATTGGCACCCAACTGTGGCAAACGATTTATCACATCCTGCACTAAGTGGAACCTGTCAAGATCGTTTAAAACCGTCATATCAAAGTATGTTGTAATGGTGCCCTCTTCCTTATAGCCGCGAACATGTATGTTGTCGTGATTAGTACGGCGGTATGTTAACCGGTGCACAAGCCAGGGATAGCCATGAAACGCAAAAATAATTGGTTTATCTTTAGTGAATAATGCATCAAACTCCTGATCGTTCAGCCCATGAGGATGTTCAGTATTTGGCTGCAGTTTCATTAGATCAACAACATTGATAACTCGAATTTTAAGGTCAGGCAAATGTTTACGAAGGATTGAAACAGCGGCAAGGGTTTCAAGCGTTGGGACATCGCCACAGCAAGCCATCACCACATCTGGTTGCGTGCCTTT
>JALOBY010000017.1 GCA_023228045.1 Endomicrobiales bacterium
TTTTTTTGCATTCATGCTCCTTTATTGAACCGTTTCAATAAAAGAGTATCAAATGTTTTTACTTGTCGTCTATATTTAAGACTTTATCCCTTGTTTTTAGCAACACTTTTTGAGTATTATGCCCATTCCGACGAAAGTCGGAATCCAGTTCAACATAGATTCTGTTTCATAGATACCGGCTGAAGTTTACCCTCGAATGCCTTAATCGGGGGCCGGTATGACGGCTAATTTAATCAGGTATAATGAACATTATACCAGGAGATAAATATGATATTTCTATTTTTAGCGTTTCTTATTTTAGTTGTTGTTTTTATTATTCTTTTTAATAAATTTGTGTCTTTACGCGTTAGGGTAAAAGCGGCATGGAGTGATGTTGAAGTTCAACTAAAAAAACGCTTTGACTTAATAAACGCCCTCGTTGAAGTTGTAAAAGGTTATGCAAGTTATGAGCAAAAAGTATTGCTTGATACAACTACGATTAGGTCTGCAAACCTTTCTTCTGCGCCTTTGGCGGCCAGTGAGAATAGTGGAGCATCGCAGTTGCTAAAAAATGTTTTTATGGTTGCTGAAAATTATCCAAACCTTAAAGCCGCCTCAACTTTTCTTGAATTGCAAAAAAATATTTCCGATGTGGAAAACCAAATACAGTTTGCAAGGCGCTACTACAATGGCGCTGTGCGTGACTTTAATGTGGCAATAACCATATTGCCTGGTCTGTTGCTTGCCGGTCCATTGGGATATAAACCAGAAACATTCTTTGAAGCAGATGAGGCCGAAAAATTAACTCCGAAGGTGGCATTGTGAAAAATGTTATAAAGACCTTGGTGTTTTCTTTATTTTTGTCTTTATTCTTTGCAGGGCCATTGTTTTGCCAAGAAAATACCGAGCGCATATTATCTTTAATAAGTGATACACAAATAAATAAAGATGGTTCTCTTTCGGTTCGTGAAGAAATAACTGTTATGGCATTGGGCGATAAAATAAAACGAGGCATCTATCGCGATTTCCCGACAAAATATACTGACAAAAACGGCAGGGTATTTAAAACCACATTTGATTTAATTGAAGTGTTGCGCGATGGGCGCACCGAAAATTATTTTCAAAAGTCAGTTGATAACGGTTTTAGAGTTTACATAGGGAGAGAAGATTATTTTCTGCCGCAAGGTCAATACACTTATACATTTGTTTATAAAACTAATAGGCAGATTGGGTTTTTTAAAGATCATGATGAACTATTTTGGAACGCAATTGGAAATGGGTGGGATTTTCAAATAGAAACAGCTAAGGCCAGGGTAATGCTTCCAGAAGGTACTCATGATTTTATTGAAACTGACGCTTATACTGGTGCATATGGCCAACAAGGGAAAGATTTTATAAAAAATGTTTCTGGCGGGGCGGCTGAATTTGTAATAACAAAACCGCTTGCTCCGTATGAGGGTTTAAGTGTTTTTGGATCGTTTAAAAAAGGCATTGTCAAAGAGCCGACAAATCAAGAAAAATTAGTTAGTTTTATAAGTGATAATATAGCGTGGTTAATTTTACTATTGGGAGTTATTATTATTTTTGTTTATTACATAATGGTTTGGAGTATTTTTGGTAAAGATCCAAACAAAGGTGTAATTATTCCTATGTATCAGCCGCCAGAGGGTTTTGGTGCTGCCGCGGTTAGGTATGTGAAAAATATGGGTTTTGATGCGAAAGTTTTTACGATATTTTTGTTGGATATGGCAATCAAGGGTGCATTGGTTATTAAAAACAATAATGACGAATATTCTTTAGAAAAAAAAGATGGTACTGGTAATTTGTCGCCATGGGAAAATAAAATTGTTTCAGGGCTTTTTGGCGGGGCAAAAGAGTTGCAACTGACAAATGCTAATTATTTAAGAATTGGTGCCACAAAAAATATGCTTGAAGGTGAACTTTCAACCAATTATAAAAAGTCACTATTTGTTTTAAACTCAGGATATTTTAGTTTTGGTGTTGTGTTAAGTGCCATTTTTACTTTAGTATCATGTTTTTCGTTAGTAGATGGCAAAGATTCTTCAAATTTTATTTTTTATTTTATTGCTTCTTTCCTTTGGTTTGTAATGTGTAAATCTTTTCGGGATTATTTTGTGCTTGGTATTAAAAAAGCAATTGTCCCAGGTGTTATTGTTGCTATCATTTCTGTAGTGGCTTTTTCAATGACTTTTGTAGGCAGCTATAATTTTTCGTTATTACCTTACCCATGCTTATTTTTGTTAACAGTGCTAAACTTTATTTTTTATATTTTACTTAAGGCGCCAACAAAGCATGGCAGAGAAATTATGGACAAAATAGATGGTCTGAAGATGTATTTAAATGTTGCTGAAAAAGATGAGTTAAGGGTTGCGAAACTTCCACAAAAGAAAATAAGTGAATTTGAAAAATTTTTGCCCTATGCTTTCGCGTTTGATATTGAAAACAAGTGGTCAGAGTACTTTGCTGAAACAATAAGTGCCGCACAGGCACAGCCCGGGGGGTACACGCCATATTGGTACTATGGTTCAAATATACTTTTATTTTCAAACGCTGGTTTTATGAATTCTTTTGGTTCAAGTTTAAATTCTGCTATAAGTTCAGCTTCGGTTGCCCCTGGCAGCCGGTCTTATGGTGGCGGTGGTGGTTTTAGCGGCGGAGGCGGTGGCGGCGGTGGAGGTGGAGGTTGGTAGTTTTAAATTTTATAACGGACTATCAAAGTTTACAAATTCAGGTTTGTTTTTAGTTTTGGTTTAATTTTAAAACTTAGTAGCTTTGTACAATTTTCCTTGAAATGTTTCTCGTTTCTTAAAAAGCTCATTAACTGTATCAAGTAGTTTTTGCTTTTCTAATATCCATTCTGGCGCGATAAGCAGTTCTCTTGGGCAATCGGCGGTTATTCGGTGAATTACAGTTGTTGGGCTTTGTAGTTCTATAAAGTTTATAACCGCACTTGCGTACTCTTCCAGTGTTGTTGGCCTAAACATACCTTCCATGAACATTTTCTCAAGAGCTGTGTTTTTTACAATGTGAACTGGGTGAATTTTTATGCCATCGGGGCATAAATCCGCTAAGTGTTTTGCCGTATTTAAAACATCAGTTTCTTTTTCACCCGGCAATCCGATAATAATGTGTACACATATCTTTATTCTTTTGTATTTTCTTGTTAACTTAAATGCCTCAACAAAAGAATTAAAACTATGTCCTCGGTTTATTGCTTTAAGTGTTTCATCGTTTGCGCTTTGCAATCCATATTCAATCCAAGTATCATATTTTTGAGCAAACAAATCAATCAGGGCTAATTTTTCTTCGTCAACACAGTCAGGCCTGGTTCCAATTGAAAGCCCAATTATTTCAGGATAAGGTAAAATTTGACTATATAGTTCGTTTAGTTTTTTTACTGATGCGTAGGTGTTTGTAAATGCCTGGAAGTAAGCCACAAACTTTGTATTGCTTTTATTGTTTTTTATAACTGTTTCAATTTGTTCTTTTACCGATAGTTTTTTATTGGTATTTTGGTTGAAACTTGAGTTGTTGCAATAAATACAGCCCTTGTCTGATAATGAGCCATCTCTATTTGGGCAGGAAAACCCTGCGTCAATTGCTATTTTACGCACATTTTTGTAGCCTAATTCCCGATAATATTGTGATAGCGTGCGGTATTGTTTTTCGTTCATATATGTATTTTAGTATTTAGTGAGCAACTTGACAAAGCTTTTTAATAATTGCTATACTCCATTTGACGATGATGTCAGAGAGTTCGGCAAAGATGCCCTGAAAGCGAAAAAGCTTGTCGGGGTTTTTCATTTTTAATATCAAATATTAGTAGTACAGGCAGCGGCGCCTTTTTAAAGCATAGAAGCTTTACGATGGCGTCTTTTTTATTTTAGGAGGAAAATAATTATGAACTTTGAAGAATTGGTAAAAAAAATATATCCCAAACTCAGTAGAATAATAGCGAAGATGTGGACAAAAACATCAGTTTTTGACAGAGAAGATATGCTTTCGGAGGCATTAGTGTTTTTATGGAGCCAGTGGAACGGCGGCAAAATACAAAATAAAACTGAGAGCTTTGTTTTGCAAGGGTGTTACTTTTATATAAAAAATTCCGCCCGCAAAACTTTTAATGCAAGGGAAACAAGATGGCTTAGTTTGGATGCCCAGTTAGATGGCGGCGGAGTTTTGGAAGATATAATTGAACAAGAACCAATTGTTTACGATACGCTTGACTATGCCGGATACATTCATATGCAGGATATGCTTAATGAGAGAGAAAAAAGTGTTATTAATTATTCATTATCTGGTATGACTACAAGGGAGATTGGCAAACTTCTTGGAATTTCTCATGTTATGGTAGTTAAAATAAGCGATAAGATACGCACAAAATGTTGCAAGATTTTTAAATAATACAAAGTTTTGGTTACCAGTTTCATTGTTCTTTAACTTGTAAAATTAAGCACAGAAAACATTAGCTAAGATAGCTAATTAATAGTTGGGCAATGTTGCCTGCAAATCTCCAATGATGGGGGATATGCAGGTTTTTTTATTTGCAAAAAATAAGCCGCCTAAAAGGTGAGCGAAAAAGGAGATTAGTATGAAAAAACCATTTGTTGTTTTAGTTGCTTTAATGCTGATAGGTGTAAGTGTGAAAGTTTTTGCAACACCTTCAACACAGATTTGGAACCCGTCAACAGATATTCAGGCACTTGGCACATGGCATCTTGGAATTGATAACTATTTTTCAGTTTCTAGTAATGACACAAAGCCGTACGCATTTCCAACAGATGTTGGTTTAACATATGGTTTATTTAAAAACCTTGAAGTTGGTGTTGATTTGACAGAGCCAACGGCCGACCCGCTTTACCTTAACTTTAAATATGGTCTGCCGGAGAGTGATGTTATTCCGGCTGTTGCCGTAGGTGCTTTCAATATAGGTACAAAGAAAGATGTAACAGATTACAATGTGCTTTATGGTGTCGTTGCAAAAACATTTAAACCAATAGGGCGTTTAACGCTTGGTTATTACAACGGCAATGATAAGTTGTATGTTGATGAAAATGGCCAAAAAGCAAATAGCGGTTTAATTGCCACTTGGGATAAAGCCATTACCGATAAAGTATGGGCAAGTGTTGATTATGCCTCAGGAATAAGTGCCTATGGCTGCTTAAGCTTTGGTGCTTCATATATGTTTGCTCCAAATACAAGCGTAATTTTGGGCTATGTTATTTATAACAACGACAAAATTAATGTTAATAATCAAGTTACAACACAATTAGATATTAATTTCTAATTGAAGTTTAAACAAAAGGAGAAAAAAAATGAAAAGGATCTTGCTTACATTCATCTTAGGTTTTGGGTTACTGACAGGTGTTAAATTATTTGCCGATGAAGTTGTTTCTGCGCCGACAGATAAAACTCAAGCGGTCGCGGTTGCGCAATCGCCGACTCCAGTTTCAGCTACAGTCGCAACTCCGGCTCCTGCGCCAAAAATTGATACCGGCGATACAGCTTGGCTTATAGTTGCCACAGCTCTTGTAATGCTTATGACACCAGGTCTTGCCTTTTTTTACGGTGGTCTTGTAAGGCGTAAAAATGTGCTTGGTATTCTTATGCAGTGTATGATAGTGCTTTGCGTGATAAGTTTGCAATGGGTAATTTTTGGATATAGCTTGGCATTTCATCCCGGAAGTGGTTGGTTTGGCGGTTTAGATTGGTCGTTTTTAAGGGGTGTTGGTCTAGAACCATATGCTGATTACTCTGCAACAATACCCCATCAGTTATTTATGATGTTTCAAGCTATGTTCGCAGTTATAACACCTGCTCTTATAATAGGTGCGTTTGCTGAAAGAATGAAGTTTTCTGCTTTTCTTGTTTTTTTAGTTCTTTGGGCAACTTTGGTTTACGACCCATTAGCTCACTGGGTATGGGGTGTAGGCGGTTGGTTAAGAGTGCTTGGTACTTTGGATTTTGCTGGTGGTACAGTTGTGCATATTAACGCTGGCATTGCTGCGCTTGTAACAGCTTTATATCTTGGCAGAAGAAAGGGTTATAACGACAGCCCAATGCCGCCTCATAACATTCCATTTACAGTTCTTGGTGGAGCTCTTTTGTGGTTTGGTTGGTTTGGTTTTAACGCCGGTAGCTCACTTGGGGCAAACGGTATTGCCGTAAATGCATTTATGACAACAAACACGGCTGCCGCTGCCGCTGGTTTTATGTGGGCTTTGCTTGAGTGGAAATTTAGCGGTAAACCTACAACACTTGGAGTAGTTACAGGAGCGGTTGCTGGTCTTGTTGCTATAACCCCCGCAGCTGGTTTTGTAGATGTTAGAGGTGCTTTAGCAATAGGTTTTCTGGTAAGTGTGTTTTGCTACATAATGGTTGCTTATGTAAAACCAAAACTTGGTTATGATGACTCGCTTGATGCCTTTGGTGTGCACGGTATTGGTGGTATATGGGGCGCGCTTGCCACAGGCCTTTTTGCAACTACTGCTGTAAATTCTGCCGGTGGCAATGGCCTGTTTTTTGGCAACCCAAAGCAGTTTATAATACAGGCACTTGCTGTTGGTGTAACTATTGGTTACTCACTTGTTATGACTTACGGAATTTTAAAAGTTGTTGATATAACAATTGGTGTAAGAGTAAGTGAGCAAGATGAAAGTATCGGTTTGGATCTTTCACAGCACCACGAAGCAGGTTACACAGTTTTGGAATAACACTCACTTAAGCCGTCTCCAGTAATTGTAGGCAGCTTAAGAAAAAACAAAAGCTAAGAGAGGGGAAAAATGAAACTAATAATAGCAATAATCCAGCCGTTTCGTTTGGAAGAAGTTAAGGCGGAGCTTTACAAAATAGATGTAAACCTGATAACCGTAACAGAAGTGCTTGGTCATGGTCGTCAAAAAGGCATAACAGAGGTTTACAGAGGCGTAAAAGAAACAGGAAATCTTTTAAGAAAAGTACAGCTTGAAATAGTCGTAAACGATAACTTTCTACAACCAACAATAGATGCGATAATTAAAGGTGCGCGTACCGGTTCAATAGGTGATGGTAAAATATTTGTTATGGAACTTGCCGACTGTGTAAGAATAAGAACTGGTGAAAGTGGCCCGCAGGCAATAGGATAATAAACTTTCTATTTTTATTGACTGTCTTTAGCATTTTTTGTTAAAATCTGTCGATAAAATAAGGGCTGGGTAGCTCAGTTGGTAGAGCAGCGGACTCATAAGCCGTTGGTCGCCGGTTCAAATCCGGCCCTAGCCATTTTATTTTTTGATATTCGTTAAGGAGGATATGGGTGCTTAAATTTAATAAAAGCAGAAAGGTTCTTGAGCCCGAAGAGTATAAATATGAACTTCAAGATGTAACCGAGCCAAACCTTTTTAGAGATATTTTTCCATACACCGATATCCCAAAGGTTCCATTTAACAACCGCGTAGTGCCAACGAATCAGCCCGAAGAGATCTGGATGACCGATACAACATTTCGCGATGGTCAACAGGCATTATCTCCATTTAGCGCCCAGCAAATAGTTGAACTTTACGATATGATGCACCGCCTTGGTGGCCCAAATGGCATGATACGCCAAACCGAGTTTTTCTTGTACTCCGATAAAGATAAAAAAGCGGTATATAAATGTCAGGAAAAGGGTTATAAATTTCCAGAAATTACCAGCTGGATAAGAGCAACAAAAAATGATTTTAAACTTGTAAAAGAGATGGGGTTGAAAGAAACAGGTATTCTTACCTCATGTTCCGATTATCACATATTTTTAAAACTCAAAAAAACCCGCAGACAAGCGATGGATTCGTATCTTGATATAGTCAGAAGTGCGCTTGCTGAAGGTATAACGCCAAGGTGTCATTTTGAAGATATAACCCGCGCAGATTTTTATGGTTTTGTTGTCCCTTTTGCAATAGAACTAATGAAACTGGCAAAAGAAGCAAACAGCACAGTTAAAATTAGGGCATGCGATACACTCGGTTTTGGCGTTGCATACCCAGGTGCGGCATTGCCAAGAAATGTAAATGGCATAATGTACGGGCTTACGCAACTTGCAGGTGTCCCGTCTGAGTGGTTAGAGTGGCATGGGCACAACGATTTTTACAGAGGGCTCACAAATGCCACATTTGCGTGGCTTTACGGTTGCAGCAGTATAAACGGAACGCTTATGGGTATTGGTGAGCGCACTGGCAACACCCCAATTGAAGCGCTATGTATTGAATATGCCTCTTTGCGTGGAACAAAAAATGGTATGGATTTTTCAGTTATAACCGAAATTGCTAACTATTTTGAAAACAACATAGGATACCAAATACCGTTTATGCAGCCATTTGTAGGGGCGCACTTTAACCTTACAAGGGCAGGCATTCATGCCGATGGTCTTTTAAAAGATGAAGAGATATATAATGTTTTTGACACACAAGGTATATTAAACCGCCCGCCCGATGTGGCTTTAACGGACCGTTCAGGCCTTGCCGGCATTGCATTTTGGATAAATACCCAATTGCACATTCCACTCGATAAAAAAGTGAATAAAGCAAACCCTGGTATCGCGAAAATAAAAGAGTGGGTTGATGCTCAGTTTGCCTCAGGCCGTGTGGCGGTAGTATCCGATGATGAGATGCTTGAGCTTATAGAAAAACACTTGCCAGGTTATGAAAAGTTTGCCCATAAGAAAAAATAAAAAGTGTTTTAAAAATAGTTTTTATAAAATAAAAAGGCACCTGAGTTTTGGGTGCTTTTTGTTTTACTTAGCACCGATATTGAGCTTATATTTTGCAATTTTGCTGTAAAGCTGTACGGTGGAGAAATAAAAGTGGAAAGTGAAACCAACAATGGGAGTACGTTTATTTTCACCATTTTACATGGTTTAAATGTGGCAAAAAGTTTAGCATAGGTTTTACATAGAGAAAAAAATGGCTTACGCAGTTTAGTGCGTAAGCCATTTTTATTTTAAAATAATTATTTGTTTAGTTTTTTAAGCAGTGTTTGTGCAAATTCTTCAGAGGCCTCTGGTCCATTTCCAGTAACTACATAACCATCTTCTTCAACCGCTCTGCCTGAGTAATTTGCGCCCTCAGAGGTAATTTGAGCTTGCAGAGGTGCTAAAACGGTAGCACGCTTTCCTTTAAGTGCACCTCCATTAGCCAAAGTTACTGGCGCAACATCAATAGCACAAAGAATTTTATTTTGAGAAACGCCATCTTCCACAAGGCGAATTGCGTTTGAATCGTTTGAAAACATAAGTGCGCCCTCACCACCAATAAACACAATGGCGCTATAATCGGTCGCGTCGGCATCGTTAAGTGTAATGGAGCTTTTTGTTGTGCTGTTATTCATACCCTTTAACTCTCCAAGTTTTGTGCTTCCAATTATAACATTAAGCCCCGCGCCTTCAAGCACTCTTTTTGTTGTGTTATACTCTGTTTCGTTGTAGTCCACCGGTGCTACAACTAAAAGAACTTTATTACCGCCCTTTTCTACTTTTTTTGCCTGGCCAAGGCGCGTTATAATAACTTTCTTAATTATTATATCGTTATAAGGCCTGTCGCTCCCATCGCGTTTTGCGTTTGCAATTTTTGAAACAATATCTTGTCCTTGCACAACTTGCCCGAATATAGAGTAACCGCCGTTAAGCCAAGAGGTTTCTTTTTCTGTAATAAAAAATTGAGAGCCGTTTGTGTTTGGTCCGGAGTTTGCCATAGCAAGGCGACCAGGGCGGTCAAATGTTAGGTTTTTTGAAATTTCGCTATCAAATTTATAACCTGGGCCGCCCATACCAGTGCCAAGCGGATCGCCACCTTGAATCATAAACCCTGGAATTACGCGGTGAAATTTAAGCCCATCGTAAAATTTATTTTTTATTTTTTTGCCTGTACGCTGGTCTGTCCATTCTTTTTTAGCATCACTAAGTCCAACAAAGTTTGCGACTGTATTTGGTGCCTCTTTTTCAAACAATTCGCAAACAATCAATCCTTCAGATGTTTCTATTTCGGCAAAAATGCCAGAAGTTTTATCTTTCCAACTTTGCGCGTAAGCCAAAGAACACAGCAAAGACAAAGCCATTGTTGAGCAAAGAATTTTAACCATTTAACCTACCTCCGATTATTAATAAAACTGTGTCACGATTATATACAAAATGCCCCCATCAGTCAATTTATAAACAGCTATTATTCGCAGTTGTAATATAAAATACTTGTTAAAATTCCAAAATGGAATGTATTCCATATTTTTATAAATGAATTCAACTTAGTTTACTCTCTATAAATAATTGACTAAGTGTCATTATTTTGCTAACTTCTACTAGTAAAAATTACAAACAAAACTATAAGGATTTTCAATGGAAAATTTAACACTTGTTCAGCTAATAACAGCTGATATTATTGTTTTATCTGTATTTTTCGCGATAACATCATTATTTGCAGAAAAAGAGCATCAAAAACTAATGAATCTAATTTCCAAAAAGTGTTAAATAAAGCATAACAGTTAAGCAGCGCCAACGAAGATATAATTGACAATTTGATAACAATGTTTGTAACCCCAAAAGTTGTAGGGGCGTTTGTTCAAACTCTGATAGAGAAAAATGTTTATCAGATTTAAACCCGCCTATTGAAAAATATGGGTTAAATAAAATGCTTGGTACTTTATATGTTGTCGCTACCCCGATTGGAAATCTTGAAGATATTACTCTTAGAGCCATACGCATTTTAAGAGAGGTTTCTTTTATTGCTTGCGAAGATACACGACAGAGCATAAAACTGCTAAACCACTTTGGCATAGAAAAAAAACTTGTAAGTTTTCATTCACATAATCAAACTTCGCGTGTAAAACAAATACTTTCAGAGCTTAAATCAGGTGGTAGCGTAGCGCTTGTTTCAGATAGCGGAACTCCGGCAATTTCAGACCCGGGGTATTTGCTTATAAAAGAGGCCTCAGAAGAAAAAATAAATGTTGTGGCTTTGCCTGGGGCGTGTGCGGCAATTTGCGCTCTTAGCTCATCTGGTTTGCCAACCGATGGTTTTGTTTTTCTTGGTTTTTTAAAGCTTAAAGCTGGTAAAGCGAAAAAAGAACTTCTTGCGGCTGCATCACTAGGCCATACAATTGTTTTTTATGAATCTCCGCATAGAATATTAAAAACGCTTGCAATGTGCGCCGAGATATTTCCTTCAGAGAGTAAAATTGTTTTAGCAAGAGAACTTACAAAAAAGTTTGAAGAAATTATTCGCGGTAATTTAGCAGATGTTTCCAAAAGTTGTCAAAGTGTTGAACCAAGGGGCGAATATACGATTTTAATTAATACATCACAAAAGCAGAGGAAAAATGAAGAAGGTTAAAGTTGGGATAGTTGGCATAACTGGTTACACAGGCGAAGAGTTGCTTAGAATTTTTACCAAGCACCAAGGCGCGCAAGTTACTTGTGTTATGGGCAGAGAAAGCAGCGAAACTAAACCGCTTGCTCAAATTTATCCTCATATAAAAGGCATTAACCTATCTTGTGATGCATTAAACATACCCAAATTAACCGCTGTTAGCGATGTTGTTTTTCTTGCTTTACCGCACAAGGTTTCAATGGAGATAGTGCCGGAGCTTTTTAAGGCAGGCAAAAAAATAATTGATTTAAGCGCAGATTTTCGTATAAAAGATACTGCAGAATATTCCAAGTGGTATGGTACGGCGCACAATGCACAGGCGGAGTTGCAAAAAGCTGTTTACGGTTTAAGCGAACTTTACAGACAAGATATAATAAATGCTTCTTTTGTGGCAAACCCGGGGTGTTACCCTACAAGTATTTTGCTTGCATTGGCTCCGGTAATAAAACATAAACTTATTGACTTAGATTCAATAATAATTGACTCAAAAAGTGGCATTTCTGGTGCCGGCAGAAAAACAGTATTGGATTATATGGCAAATGAACACCCCAATTTTAGAGCATATAGTGTTGCCGGAGTGCACAGGCACATACCCGAAATTGAGCAGGAGCTATCCCGTCTTGCAAACAAAAAACTACAGGTTACATTTACTCCGCACATAATACCCGTTGAGCGCGGTATGCTTTCTACGATTTATGCATCAATAAATACAAAAATTTCAAACGCGCAACTTTATAAAATATATAAAGATTTTTATAAAGATAAAATATTTGTAAGAGTGTTAGATGAAAAAAGCCTTCCTGGCATAAGAAATGTTGTCTCAACAAATTACTGCGACATAGCACCCAGTGTAGACGAAAGAACCAACCGCCTTGTTGTGGTAAGCGCGTTGGATAATTTGGTAAAGGGCGCTTCCGGGCAGGCGGTACAAAATATGAACCTTATGTTTGGCTTAAAAGAAAGTGAGGGGTTAATTTAATAGAAAAAGAAATGTCTTTGCCTTATGGTTTTTTTGTAGCCGGCGCGCATTGCGGCCTTGCAAAAAACAAAAATAAAAACGATATCGCGCTTTTTCTCTCTGCTGTGCCAGCGCAATGTGCAGGCGTATTTACTTCCAATTGCGTTAAAGCTGCGCCGGTAATAGTAAGCCAGAAAAAACTTATAAAGAAAAAAGAATTTCGTGCGATAGTTGCAAACTCCGGCTGTGCCAACGCTTGCACCGGCAAAGGCGGCATACAAACTGCCAATGCAATGTGTGATGCTTTGGCAAAAGAGTTTGGTTTAAAAAGCGGTCAGGTTCTTTTGGCATCAACCGGGGTTATTGGAAAGCAACTTCCAATAGAAAAAGTTAAAAATGGTGTTGCAACACTTGCAAAACTTGCCGATAGCGGCAAATGCAGCCCTACTGGTGCCGCAAGCGCAATAATGACAACAGATACACGGCAAAAAATATCTGCGCGCAGTATAAAAATTAACGGTAAAGATGTAAAAATTTGGGCATGCGCTAAAGGTTCTGGCATGATTGCCCCCGACTTAAAAGGCTTGCATGCCACCATGCTTTCATTCATTCTTACCGACGCTTTAATTGCTGCTAATCAATTACAAAAATCACTTGAGCGTTGTGTTGAAAAAACTTTTAACCGTGCCACAATAGACGGTGATACATCAACCAACGATACCGTTTTTTTCTTAGCAAATGGGCTTGCGGGCAATGAGGCAATAACCGGCGGCAAAGAACTTGCCACTTTTGAAAACGCACTTTATTCGCTTTGCCTTGACCTTACAAAAATGATTGCCTCTGACGGGGAAGGCGCAACTAAAATAGCTGAAATTATTGTAAATGGCGCAAAAACAAAAGCCGATGCGAAAAAAGTTGCTTCTACCATAGCAACATCGCCACTTGTTAAAACCGCGCTTTTTGGAAATGATGCCAATTGGGGCAGGGTAATTGCGGCCGCAGGCAGGTCTGGCGTTAAACTTAACGCGGGCAAAATTAAAATTCATATAGGCAAAGTGCTTGTTGCCAAAAATGGCACCGGTGTTAACTTTTCAGAAACCGATGCGAAAAATGAGCTTTTAGGTAAAGAGGTTAAGCTTACAATTGACTTAGGCCTTGGCAAACAAAGCGCAACTTACTATACTTGTGATTTTTCGTTTGATTACATAAAAGTTAACGCAAGTTACAGAAGCTAATGCACCTGATATGAAAACAAAAGTAATAGAAACAATAAAAGGCACTTTAAAAACAGCCCAGCTTAAAGAAATCGCAAATGTTCTTAAAAATGGCGGAATAGTTGTAATACCAACCGATACAGTTTATGGTATCGCGGCAAATGCTTTTTGCCATGATGCCTGCCTTGAAATTTATCGCTTAAAGGGAAGGCATTACAGAAAACCGCTTGTTATAATGCCGCGAAGCTCTTTGGAACTTGGTAAAATCGCGCATCTAAATGAGAAAATAAAAAAGATAGTAAGCAAGTTTTGGCCAGGCTCGCTGACGCTGGTACTTAAAACAAATCATCTCGGTAAAATTCTTATGGGTGGCAGGGACAATTTGGGTGTGCGCATACCAAAAAACTCACTTTTTAAGGCGCTTATGAAGCATTGTGCTTTTCCACTTGCAACTACAAGCGCAAACCCATCGGCAAAGCCGAGCGCAAAGAATGCTCAAGAGGCAATAAAATATTTTAATGCTAAAGTGGCAGTTATAGTAGATGGCGGGCCGTGTCAAATTGGAAAAGAATCAACAGTTGTTGATGTAAGCGGTTTTCCTTTTGTTGTGGTTCGCAAGGGTTGTCTGGATTCAAAAAAGTTGTTAGCGTATATGTAGGCAAATCAATTTAATATTAATAGTTGAAAGGAGAATATATGAGTTTTTTAGAAAAGCAGGATAAAGAAGTTTTTTCGCTAATTCAAAGCGAGTTGGAGCGTCAAAGAAATACAATTGAATTAATTGCATCGGAAAATCATACATCGCAAGCTGTTATGGAAGCTCAGGGTTCTGTGTTAACAAATAAATATGCCGAGGGCTATCCTGGTAAAAGGTATTACGGCGGGTGCGAAGTTGTTGATACAGTTGAGAATGTTGCCATTGAGCGTGCTAAAAAACTTTTTGGTGCTGAGTTTGTTAATGTGCAACCTCACTCGGGAACGCAGGCAAATATTGCAGTTTATATGGCGTTATTGAACCTTGGCGATACCATAATGGGCCTTAATTTGGCGCATGGCGGGCATTTGTCGCATGGCAGCCATGTTAACTTTTCGGGCAAGTATTTTAAGGTTATTCCATATACCGTTAAACAAGATACCGAACTGCTTGACTACGACGAAATTGAACGCCTCGCAAAAGAAAATATGCCAAAGATGATTATAACAGGCGCAAGCGCTTACTCAAGAATTTGGGACTGGGGTAGGTTAAGAAAAATTGCTGACTCGGTTGGCGCGTACCTTTTTGCTGACATTGCTCATTATGCTGGCCTCATTGTAGCAGGTATCTACCCATCGCCAATACCTTTTGCGGATATTGTTACAACAACAACGCATAAAACACTTCGCGGCCCAAGAGGCGGAATAATTATGGGCAAAGAGAAATATGCCGCCGCAATAAACAAAGCTGTTTTTCCGGGCGATCAGGGCGGCCCGCTTATGCATGTTATAGCCGCAAAGGCTGTTGCTTTTGGCGAGGCGCTTTCGCAGGAGTTTATAACATATCAAAAACAAGTGCTTTCAAATGCCAAAGCGCTGGCAGCGGAACTTACAAAAAAAGGTTTGCGTATTGTTTCCGGCGGAACAGATTGCCATATGTTCCTTGTGGACTTGCGTCCAATAGGAGTAAAAGGTAAAGACGCGCAGGAAGTTTTGGAAAGTGTTGGAATAACAATAAATAAAAACGCCATACCATATGACCCGGAAAAACCCTCTATAACTTCAGGCATAAGAATTGGTACTCCTGCGGTAACAACCAGAGGAATGAAAGAAGCTGAAATGGAAAAAATTGCCACATGGATTGTACAGACATTAAAAAATGTGGGCAATGAACAAGCTTTATTGAACATAAAAAAAGAAGTTCACGCGTTTTGTCAAAGTTTTCCGCTTTATTAAAATAAATGGCCTATTTACTAAACAGATTATTAAAGTATAGCTGGTCTTAGCGGGAAGTTTTTTTGTTGATGTATGTTTTCATGCTTATATTTTCAATTGTTTAAATTTTACTTGCGGTATTAAAGGCAGCTAACTAATGGGTGAACGCAAAAAGAAAATTCTAATAGTTTTTGGCACAAGGCCAGAGGCAATAAAAATGGCCCCGGTGCTAAAAGCTTTCCGCACAAAATCATATTTTGATGTTAAGGTCTGTGTTAGCGCCCAGCACCGCACTATGTTAGACGAAGTTTTAGAGCTTTTCAAAATCACTCCGGATTATGATTTAAACATAATGCAATCAGACCAAAACCTGTATCATATAACGGCAAACACTCTTCTTAAAATGGAAGCCGTGCTTGAAAGAGAAAAACCTGATATGGTTTTTGTTCATGGCGACACTACAACAACTTTCGCGGCAACGCTTGCTGCCTTTTACAAAAAAATTCCGGTTGCCCATGTTGAAGCGGGGCTTAGAACTTGCAATAAGTTTGAACCGTTCCCGGAAGAGGCAAATCGTGTTTTAACAGATGCGTTAAGCACTATTTGCTTTGCGCCTACTGCTCAGGCAAAGGCAGCACTGTTAAAAGAAGGTATTGAAAACAAAAAAATTTTTGTTACAGGAAATACGGTGATAGATGCTCTTAATGAAACGCTCAAACGCAACCTTGATTTTAAAAATAGCGAACTTAAAAAAATATGTCATGGCAGTGGTAAAATAATGCTTTTAACGGCCCACCGCAGGGAAAACTTTGGAAAGCCGATGGAAAACATTTTTCAGGCAATTAAAAAAATAGCACTAAAGCACCCTGAAATAAAAATTATATACCCTGTTCACTTAAACCCGAATGTGCAGACACCTGCAAAAAAAATATTAGGCAATGTCAAAAATATTTATCTTTTGCCGCCATTAACATACGGTGACCTTACAAAACTTATGCAAAGGTCATACTTAGTAATAACCGACTCAGGCGGCATACAAGAAGAAGCGCCGGCACTAGCAAAGCCTGTTCTTGTATTAAGAAACATTACCGAACGGCCAGAAGCGGTTGCCGCAGGCACTGTAAAACTTGTTGGTTCAAATAAAGAAAAAGTTTTTTTGGAAATTGAAAAATTGTTAAATAACACAAAGGCATACTCTGATATGGCAAAGACAACAAATCCATATGGTGACGGTATGGCATCAAAACGCATACTTTACACCGTGGAAAATTATTTTGGCGTAAATAAAAACAGCCACAAGGGATTTCAATGGAAAGCATAAACGCACGCGTAACATTAAAGCCAAAAGAGCATTTTAGGTTGCTTGGCGGACATCAGTGGGTATTTTCAAATGAAATACAAAAAATAGAAGGCTCGCCGCAAAAGGGTGCGATAGTTGCCGCTTATTCTTCTGACAACATATTTCTTGGGCTTGGTTTTTATAACCCCAGTTCGCTTATTGCTTTTCGTCTTATAAGTAAAAAAAATGAGCTTATTAATGACGCTTTTTGGCATACTAAAATAAGCAATGCAATTGCTTACAGAAAAGAAATGCTTGGCAACATTAAGTACTGCCGTCTTGTTTTTGGAGAGTCCGATTTTTTGCCCGGCCTTGTGGTAGATAGCTTTAGCGATTACTTATCGGTTCAGTTTATTGGGGCCGGTATGGATAAAATTAAAGATGAAATAACGAAAATTCTTGTAGATTTGCTTGCCCCAAAAGGCATAGTTGAACGAAACGATTCTTCTTTGCGCAAAATGGAAGGTCTTGAACAGGGGATTGGCATTATTTATGGAACTGTGCCCGATAGTGTTGAAATAATTGAGAACAAAATAAAGTACTCTGCCAGTATTTTATCTGGCCAAAAGACAGGTTTCTATTACGACCAAAGAGAAAACAGGCAAGTTGCGGCCTCTTACTGCAAAGGCAAAAGAGTGCTTGACTGTTTTTGTCATAGCGGGGCATTTGCGCTAAATGCTCTTGGCGCCGGAGCCACCTACGCTGTAGCGGTTGACTCGTCAAAAGACGCGCTTGAGCTTTGCTCGCAAAATGCAGTTTTAAATAATATGCAAGAAAATTTTGCCACAGAAAAAGCCGATGCTCTTGAAATGCTAATGGAAACAGCTAAGTCGCACTCAAAGCCCGATGTTATAATGATAGACCCTCCAGCGTTAATAAAAAGTAAAAAAGATTTTGGTCCGGGGTACAGGCACTATGTAAAGTTAAATGCCGCGGCAATGAAGGCTATAAGTCAAGGCGGCATACTTGTAACTTCCTCATGCTCACACAATTTGCCGGGTAGTGAATTTTATAAAATGCTTTCAGAGGCCGCATCCAGGGCAGGAAAAAACGCGGTGCTTTTGCATATGGGCACTCAGGCGAAAGACCACCCAATACTTTTAAATATGCCGGAAACACATTACCTGAAATTTGCGGTATTAAAAATTTATTAAATATTTTATGCCAAATAATTTAAACAAAAGTGCGAACAAGTATGTATAAAATTATATAAGGCGAGAGGGTTAATGAAAGAAAAACAGAAAATGCCAATTTTAAATAAAGTAACACCAACTCTTTTGCAGGTTATGCCTTATGAATTTAGCGGTAAAAAAATTGAAGTAAAAATTGAAACCGATGAATTTACCTGCCTTTGCCCTTGGACTGGGTTACCAGATTTTGCTTTTCTAAAAGTTGTTTATGTGCCAGGCAAAGTTGTACTTGAACTAAAATCCCTTAAAATGTATTTGCAGTCATATAGAATGGTTGGTGTTGTGCATGAAAGCGCGGTAAACAGCATACTAAAAGATTTATCATCAGCGTGTAAACCATTAAATATGATTGTTGAGCTTGTTTTTAAGGTTCGCGGCGGCATAACAACAACCGTGTCGGCACAATATAAAAAATAATTAATGGTTTTTAACAATTCAGGAAAGGGTTCAGCGAGAGTTAGGGTACTTGAGCCCTTCGGCAAGCTCAGGGTAAACTCCCGACGAAACGGGAAAACCATAGGTTTTCCCTTGTAGAGCAGTTTGGCGAAATCATATTAGCCAAACCAAGTATGAACGAAGTGAATACTAAGTTCCGCTTTTGGCGGAACGCGATATAAATGTTCTTTTACAACTTAGGAAAGGGTTCAGCGAACGGAAGTGAGCGACGACGAAACGGGAAAACCTAAGGTTTTCCCTTGTAGAGCGGTTTGGCGAAATCATATTAGCCAAACCAAGTATGAACGAAGTGAATACTAAGTTCCGCTTTTGGCGGAACGCGATATTTGGAGATAAAATGTTTAAAAGAATTCAGCATATACACTTTGTTGGCATTGGCGGTTCTGGAATGTCTGGCATTGCAGAGGTGCTTTTAAGTTTGGGTTATAAGGTAAGCGGTTCAGACCTTAAACAAAGCGAGGCATCAGACCATTTAGTGCAATTAGGCGCAAAAGTGTTTATAGGCCACGATTGCAAAAACATACTTGGCGCGGATGTTGTGGTAACATCTACAGCGGTGCATCACACAAACCCTGAGGTAATAGAGGCAGAAAAAAATATAATTCCAGTTATACCGCGTGTTGAAATGCTTGCCGAACTTGCGAGGTTAAAATACACTGTTACCATAGCCGGCACGCATGGGAAAACTACCACAACTTCTATGGCAGCACTCGTACTTGCAAAAGGCGGGCTTGACCCTACAATGGTTATTGGCGGCCGTCTAAAAAATATAAATAGCGGCGCAAAACTCGGCAAAGGTGAGTTCCTTGTTGCGGAAGCCGATGAGTCGGATGGTTCATTTTTAAAGCTGTCTCCTGCCGTAACTGTTGTAACAAATATAGATAACGACCACTTAGATTACTACGGCACATTAGATAACATAAAGCACGCGTTTGTTGAACACATTAACAGCGTGCCATTTTATGGAACTTCAATAATTTGCACAGATGATGAAAACATTAAAAGCATAATTCCTCAAATAAAAAGGCGCTTTCAAACATATGGTTTTTTGGGTAATCCCGATTTTACCGCTTATGAGTTTTCCCGTTCAGAGGCAATGTTTACCTTCAAGGTTGCGCACAAAGGCAAAGAGCTCGGCAGGGCATCGCTTAGAGTACCAGGCAAGCACAATGTGTTAAACGCTCTTGCGGCAATAGCCGTTGGTTTAGAGCTTGGAATTGGGTTTACGCAAATTGCTTCAGCGCTGAGTGAGTATTCGGGTGTTGGCAGGCGTATGGAACTAAAAGGTGAAAAAAGGGATATTTTAGTAATAGATGATTACGGGCACCACCCGACTGAATTGAAGGCAACGCTTGCCGCAGTACGCGAGGGATGGCCACAAAGAAGAATCGTAGCGCTTTTCCAGCCTCATAGATATTCGCGCACAGCGCATATATACAAAGATTTTGGCACGGTTTTTACCGTAGCCGATATTGTAAAAATTTTGCCGATATATTCTGCGGGTGAAAAGCCGATACCAGGCGTTTCAAGTCAGCTGATAATTGATGCAATTAACAGCTCAGGCAAGCAAGCCCAAAGTTATGAAGGTATTGAGCCGCTAAAAGCAGAGTTAAAAAGCGGCGATGTAGTTATAACTTTTGGCGCTGGTGATATTTACAAAACCGGAGAGGAAATACTGAGGTCGCTATGAGCGAAATGTTTGGTATGATACCTCCTACCAACTTGGGCTTACTGTTGAATGAACCAATTTCAAAACACACAACTTTCGGTGTTGGCGGAAATACAAAATACTTTGTTCGTGTTTCAAATACAAATGAATTACTTCAAATTATTAATTATTGCATAAAAGAAAAAATAAAATATTTTGTGCTTGGCTCCGGTTCAAATGTTCTTTTCAATGATGCTCCTTTTAACGGAATAGTAATAAAACTTGGGTGCGAGTTTAATAATGTTTCTGTTGACGGGCAAACAATTGTAGCCGGCGCCGGCGCGCAATTGAGTTTGGTTGTACGCAAGGCCGCCGAAAATGGGCTTACTGGCCTTGAGTTTGCTTCGGCAATACCAGGTACTGTTGGCGGTGCGGTTTTTGGAAATGCCGGCACAAAAGATGAATGGATAAGCGAAGTTTTGCAAAGTGTAAGCGCAGTGCTTAAAAATGGCAGCCAACAAACATTTCAACGCTCTGAAATGCAATTTGCTTATAGAACTTGTGCAATAGAGAATGTCGCGTGCTTTACTCAGGCGGTTTTTGGTTTGAAAACAGGCGTAAAAAATGATATTTTTCAAAAAATAAAAGATTTTGCGCTTAAAAAATCGCTTAGCCAGCCGCTTGGAACAAAAAATGCCGGTTCAATTTTCAAAAATCCGGCAGGTGCATTTGCCGGCCGGCTAATAGAGCAGGCAGGGCTTAAAGGTTTTTGTGTTGGAGGGGCAAGAATATCGTATATACACGCCAATTTTATTGAAAATGAAAATAATGCCAAAGCCGCTGATATTTTAGCTCTTATAAAAATTGTACAAGATAAAGTTTTAAAAAAGTTTAATATAAAACTTGAAACTGAAATAAAAATAGTTGAATGAGTATGATAAATAAAATAAAAAAAATGAAAATAGCTGTACTCTTTGGGGGAACATCTTCCGAAAGAGAAATATCTATTTTAACAGGCCGCGCGGTAATTTCCGCGCTCAAGCGCCTTGGCGCAAAAGTTGTTGGAATTGACTTTGATGGTTCTCCTTTCATGATAAAAAAGGCAAAACCCGATTTTGTATTCATTGCCTTGCATGGTACATTAGGGGAAGATGGTTGTGTGCAGGGAATGCTAAATCTTATGAAAATTCCCTACTCCGGCAGCGGTGTGGAGGCAAGTGCGCTTTGCATGAATAAGGCGCTAACAAAGGTGATTTTTAAAAGTAATAACCTGCCTACCCCAAAATGGAAAGAAGTTTGCGCGGAAGATAAAATAAACAATAATACCTTTACTTACCCGTGCTTTGTTAAGCCGGCATCGCAAGGTTCTGCAATAGGCATGTCACTTGTAAAAAACAAAAAAGATCTGGGTTCTGCATTGAAAACAGCATTTAAATACGACAAAAAGGCCTTAGTTGAAGATTACATAAAGGGAACTGAAATTACAGTCGGTGTTTTGGGCGATAATGTTTTGCCGGCGGTAGAAATAGTGCCGAAAAGTGAGTTTTACGACTTTAAATCAAAATATAAAAAGGGTTGTTCAAACCATATTATTCCGCCGCGCATTAGTAATAAAGCTCGTTTGCTTGCACAGAGATATGCGTTAAAAGCATGCAAATGCAGCGGGTGCGAAGTAGTTGCAAGGGTTGATATGATAGTTCCAAAAAACTCCATACCTCAGATATTAGAAATAAATACAGTGCCTGGTATGACTGAAACATCGCTATTGCCCGATGCCGCGCGAGCCGCTGGCATTGGTTTTGATGAATTGGTTTTAAAAATAATTGAATACTCATTAAAAAAATGAAAAGAAAAGCAATAAAAGTTAGCAGAAGAAAAAAGTTTACTTTTAAAACTACGGTTACCACAAGGCCAAAGGTTAGAAATAGAAGAATAAAGCAATTTAGGGTAATATTTGTTTTTATGCTTATCCTGATAGTTTGCTCATTTCTTTTATTTAGGGGTGGTAAAATTATTTCAAATTGTGTTGTTAACGCAGAACAGTTTAAACTGCGTTACGTTGAAGTTGTATCAAGTAAAAATATAACCCGTAGCGAAGTGCTTTCGTTTTTGCCTTTTAGAGAAGGCAACAGTATGTTTAAGCTTTGGATTAGGGAAACAAAACAAAAAATATTACAAGAAAAGCCGGAAATTGAAAGTGTAAAAATTCATCGCGGATGGCGAAAAGTTATAGTTACCTGGAAAGAAAGAACTCCTATTGGTTGGGTATTAAAAGACGGCAGTAAAATTGGTGTAGATTATACTAACAAAGAATTTCCTTTAAGGGGCCAATGGGCTCAAATTGAGCTACCGCAGTTAGATGCAAAAAGCATTTCTGAACGAGCAGAGGTACTTGAGTTTATGAAAGCGCTTTCACACTTTAATAAGGAGTTTTTTGCGCAAGGCGTAGAGTTTAGTATGCTTGGCAATAAATCAATATGCTTTAATTTAAAAGATGGAACAAAAATATATTGGGGTACACCTGATAGTTTTGAAATTCCCGACAAATTACATAAACTAAACAAGGTTTTTGCCGATGCCAAAAGTAAATACAAAGGCATAGAGTATGTGGATTTGCGATTTTTTGATCAAGGCAGAATACTTTTAAAACCAAAAGCAGTTGCGGCAGTAGTTGACTCAAGCGCAATCAGCCAAAAAAGATCTAAAAAAACTTTAAAAGCGAGGTAGTGATAAAATGTCAAAAAGCCAAGCAATAGCCGGCTTAGATCTGGGTAGTGGAAAAATCACCTGCGTTCTCGCAGTTCCTTCAGAAAAAAACGGTGAGTTTGAAATTTTAAACGGAGCTGTTATTGCATGCAAAGGTTTGCGCGGCGGGGTTATTTTAAACTTGCAAGATACCTCGGCAGCAATAAGGCAGGTAATTGATAAGTTAGAAGAGGAATCAGGAGAAGAAGTGCGCGGTGTATTTCTGGCATTGCGCGGCGACCATATAATTTCTCTCAACTCTCAGTTTGAAAAAAGAATTCAACGCAGCGATAAAGAAATAAACAAAGAAGATGTTGAGGAAGTAATTGAAAACGCAAAACCTATACGGCTTGATAACGATCAAGAAATAATACACACAATTCCGCAAGAGTTTTCTTTGGACTCTCAACAAGGCGTGCCAAACCCCGTAGGTATGGAAGGCAACATTTTGGGTGTAAATGTGCACATTGTTAAGGCCTCTAGCACATTATTAGGTAATATAAGTAAAGCGGTTGCAAATGCAGGTTTTCAAATAGATGAGCCGGTTTATGGGTTGCTTGCGGCAGGCGACATTGTTCTTACTCAAGAAGAAAAAGAAATTGGTTGTTTGTTAATTGATTTTAGTGGTTCAAGCACAGGTGTTGCGGTTTATAAAGACGGAAAGATTCGCTACAGCAAAGAGTTTCACCTTTTTGGTTCAGACCACATAACACAAGATATAGCGCATGCTTTAAAAACATCTTTTGCCACCGCGCAGAAAATAAAAGAAAATTATGGGCTTGCCATGACTGAGCTGATAAGTGAAGACAGCGTATTTGACTATACAAGGGTAGACGGGCACAATGTGCTTAAAGCAACAAAGAAACAGCTTGTAGAAATAATTCAAACTCGCGTAGACCAGATGTTGTATGCGATAGAGGAAGACCTTAAAGCGTCGTCAGACCCTACAATGTTTGAGGCAGGCGGTGTAATAATTACTGGTGGCGGTTCAAAGCTTGAAGGCCTTGTTCGCGCAACAGAAAAAACATTTGGTACTTATGCAAGAAAAGGCCGCGCAATTGATATTAACGGGCCTGAGTCAATAGTTGACGATGCGGTTTTTGTTACCGTCCTTGGACTTTTTAAAACAGATTTAACACCGCGTTGTCCTTCAAAAAGACGCTCGTATATTGGTAGTGGCGGCTCACTTTTTGTTAAAATTCGTCGCTGGATTGAAGACACATTTTAAATTATTTTTGGTTTTGTAAAAACAGGTTGTAAAAGTTAAAGGATTAAATATGATAAGGTTCAAAGTTCCTCAAGAATTGGGCAGCAAATTTGCGGCAAAAATAAAAGTTGTAGGTATCGGCGGCGGCGGCACAAATGCAATAAACAGAATGATTGATAGCGGTATCAGGGGTGTTGAACTTATAGCAATGAACACAGACACTCAATCGCTGTTAAAGTCCAACGCGCCAATTAAATTACAAATAGGTGAAAAGCTAACAAAAGGCCTTGGTGTTGGCGGAAACCCAGCATTAGGTAAGCAAGCCGCCGAAGAAAGCCGCGAACGCATAAAAGAAATGCTTGCCGATGCCGATATGGTTTTTGTAACAACGGGAATGGGTGGCGGCACGGGTACCGGAGCCACGCCTGTAGTTGCGCAAATAGCAAAAGAGCTTGGCAAATTAATTGTTGCCGTTGTAACAAAACCATTTGATTTTGAAAATAAAATCCGCCAGGAGCAGGCAGAAGAAGGAATAAAAGAGTTAAAAAAATATGTGGATACATATCTAATAATTAAAAACGAAAAATTGTTTACCATAACAGACGAAAAAATGCCTATGATAGAGGCGTTTAAAATGGTTGACGATGTTCTCAGCAGAGCTGTACAGTCAATATCCGATATAATAAACATACCAGGTCAAATAAATGTTGACTTTGCCGACATCAAAGCCATAATGACAGGTGCTGGCGAGGCTGTTATGGGTATTGGCGAGAGTTCTGGACAGCACGGCGCTTTAGATGCCGCAAGAAAAGCCATAAGAAGCCAATTACTTGAAAATGGGTCAATCTCCGGCGCAAAGGGCCTGATAATAAACATAACAACAAACACAAGTTTAAATGAACTTAGCGCGGTAAAAGATATAGTAAGTTACATAACAAATGAAGCCGACTCTGAAGATGTAAGCATCAAATTTGGTATTGTAGAAGATAGCGCAATGGAAGGCATTAAGGTTACGGTTATAGCCACTGGCATAAGCCCGAACAAAAAACTTTTCGGTGCTAAAATTGGCACAAAAGCAAGTATAGATTTTAATCGTCCGGCATATACTTACTGGGAAATTAAAAATCTAAAATAATGTGGAAACGCTCTGGCTCAATACTATTTGATGACGAATTTCCGTTCTTTAATTTAGTAACCACAAAGCCGCTTGGTAATATGCGCGATAAAAGTGTGAGGAGTCAGTACCTTTCTGGTTTTGGTTTTAAGCAGGATGATATAATAACGGCTCAGCAGGTGCACGGCGACAAAGTTACTGTTATAAAAGATAAAAGTGAATGTGAAGTTTTGGGTGTTGACGGGCTTTTAACAAATATTAGCGGTGTTGGTTTATGTATTTTTACGGCCGACTGTATGCCGGTACTTTTAGGTTGTTCTGAAAAAAAGGTCGTTGGTGTAATACATGCAGGTTGGCGCGGCCTTGCCGGTGGAATTTTGGAACAAGGGGTAAACAAGTTTTGTTTGGAGTATAACACAAAGCCGGGCGATATATACGCTTCAATAGGCCCATGCATTGGGCCGTGTTGCTTTGAAGTTGGCTCAGAAATTGCAAAAAGTTTCAATTTAAAAGAAGAAAAAATAAGCCTTGACTTAAGAGGCATTGCCCGCGGTAAGTTGGAAAATATTGGAGTAAAAAAAATAAGCCAAAGCGATAATTGCACCCAGCATGAAACAGATTTATTTTTTTCGTACAGGCGGGATAAAACAGCAGAACGGATAATGACATTTGTGGCAATTAAATAATAATTATGTCTGGAGTAAAAAATGAAAATTGAAAAGTTAAGGTTGGCAATTGATGAATTAGACCAAAAAATGTTGAATCTTTTGGCAAATCGCACCGCCTTGGCAAAAGAAATAGGGAAAATAAAGCACTCATCAGGCCAGCAGATATACGCCCCTCAGAGAGAAAAAAACATTATCGCTAATATGATAAAAAAAAGCCGGGGCAAAATTGCGCCTGCTGTTGTTGAGTCGGTATTTCGTGAAATAATTCACGCTTGCCGCGCTATGGAAGACAAAATAAAGGTTGCCTATTTTGGCCCTGAGGCAACTTTTACGCATCAAGCCGCTATAAAAAACTTTGGCGTTGGCGCGCAGTATATGCCAAAAAAATATATTAACGAAGTATTTATGGAAGTTGAAAAAGGGCTAGCCGATTATGGTGTTGTGCCAATAGAAAACTCAACAGAGGGAATGGTAAACCACACTTTGGATATGTTTTTAGGGTCAGATTTGCAGATTTGTTCAGAGATAAGTTTAAAAATTGAAGAGTGCCTGCTTTGTAAAACCGGTAAAAAATCGGATATAAAAAAAATATACTCTCATCCTCAGCCGCTTGGCCAGTGCAAAAATTGGCTTCAGTCAAATATGCCAAATGTTCAATTAATTGAAATGTCTTCTACGGCGGAAGCCGCAAAAGCGGCACTGCGCGATAGAAGTGCCGGTGCAATCGGTTCCGATGCTGCAGCCGCTATTTATGGCTTAAAAATATGTCAAAGAGGCATTGAAGACGGGAAAGAAAATATAACCAGATTTTTGGTTATTGGGAAAAAATCAGTTGGCCCGTCCCGGTACGATAAAACATCAATAATGCTTTCAGTTAAAGACAGAGTTGGCGCGCTTTATGATATTTTGCTTCCTTTTAAAAAGTACAAAATTAACCTTACAAAAATAGAGTCGCGCCCAACCAAAAAAAAGGCATGGGAGTACATATTTTTCATTGATTTTATAGGGCATATAAGTGAGCCAAACATAGCCAAGGCATTAAAAGAAATTGAAGCCAACTGTGGGTTCATTAAAGTGCTTGGTTCATATCCAAGGGCGGATTAAATGGCGATTGATAAAATAATTGTTGCCCCATCAATAATCTCCGCAAATTTTGCTTGTCTGAAAAGTGACCTCAAAAAAGTTGAAAGGGGCGGCGCAAAGTGGTTGCATATAGATGTAATGGATGGACACTTTGTGCCAAACATTACAGTTGGCCCGGTTGTAGTTAGCGGCTTAAGAAAAGTCAGCCGGCTTTTTTTTGATGTGCATCTTATGATAAGCAATCCCGAAAAATATATTGCTGTTTTCAAAGATGCGGGCGCTGACCTGATAACTTTTCACATAGAAGCCGTAAAAAACCCGGCCGCACTAATTAAAAAAATAAAAGCATTGGGCATAAAGGCCGGCATTTCAATTAAGCCAAAAACTAAGGCAGATGTGCTTTACCCATTATTAAAAATGCTTGATTTGGTTTTAGTTATGACTGTGGAGCCCGGTTTTGGCGGCCAGAGTTTTATGCGTGATATGTTGCCAAAGGTTAAAGCGTTAAAAAGCCGTATAAACAAATATAATCCAAAGTGTTATTTGCAGGTAGATGGCGGCATAAACAACAAAACTGCCGTTGCTTGTGTAAGCAGCGGGGCCAATGTATTAGTTGCGGGTAATGCGGTTTTTTGCGCGAAAAGCCCTGCTTTGGCTGTGCGTTCTTTGTTGACAGCGGCAAGTAAATAGAATATAATGCGTCTTCATTATTTAACGGAGGGAGCAAAGCATGGCAGTTCGCATTCGGTTACAAAGACAAGGAAAGCCCAAAAGGCCTTTCTACAAAATGGTTGCAATTGATGGCAGAGCAAAACGTGACGGTGAACCCATTGAAGTTTTAGGTCAGTACGACCCAATGAAAACCGAAGCAAAACTTACCGCTAATAAAGAAAGAGTTGAGTATTGGTTAAAGCAGGGCGCAATTCCTTCTGCAACTGCGGCACACCTAATAAAAAAACTATAAACTTTGCTTTAGTTTGTTTGAGGTTCTAGGAAATGAAAGAGCTGGTAATTTATATAGTTAAAGCTCTCGTTGATAACCCCGGCGAGGTTGAAGTGCGTGAGGTTGAATCGGACAAGGGTATTATAGTTGAAATAAAAGTTGCTGCCGGTGATATAGGCAAAGTTATTGGCAGAGAAGGCCGCATAATAAAGGCAATAAGAACTGTTGTAAGTTGCGCGTCCGCAAAAATGGCAAAAAAAGTTTCAGTTGAAATTACCGAGTAAATGGTTGTTAATTGAAAGATATTACCTGGAAAGTTAGTGACATTGTCGGCAGTTGTGTGGAAGATACCTCAAAGCGAGTCCTTGGAGTTTTGGTTGATGTGCTTCCAACTGGTGCCAACGATGTGTTTCTTATAAAACCGCCGGCGCCCAAAATTGGCGATGTGCTTATACCGGCACTTGCTTCTGTAATAAAAAAAATTGATGTGAAAAATAAGCTGATAGTTGTAGATTTGCCGGCCGGGCTTGAAGAAACCTGGATGTTTAAGGAATCTGATGAAAATTGATGTACTTTCCGCATTCCCGTCTATGTTTAGCGGTCCTCTAACGGAAAGCATTATCAAAAGAGCAAGGCAAAAAAAACTTCTTGACATAAATGTAGTTGATTTAAGATCTTTCGCAAAAGACAAACACAAAACACTTGATGACAGGCCGTTTGGCGGTGGGCCGGGTATGGTTATGAAGCCCGAGCCGCTAATTGCCGCGCTTGAAAGTGTTGGCGCAAAAAAAACAAAACGAATTGGCTGGCCGAAAAATAAAAACAAATTAGTTGTTTATCTTTCGCCTCAGGGTACGCCGCTAACTCAGGAAGTTATAAAAAAGGTAGCTTCTTACAAATCGCTTGTTTTATTGTGCGGCCACTACGAAGGTGTAGATGAAAGGGTTCTCAGTTGGGTTAATTTAGAGCTCTCAATAGGCGATTATGTTCTTACCGGCGGAGAGCTCCCGGCAATGGTTTTAATAGATACCGTTGCGCGCCTCATACCAGGTGTTGTAAAAGAAAGCGGTTCAGTAGAAAATGATTCTTTTTTTTCAGGAATTTTAGATAATCCGCACTATACCAGGCCGGAAAACTTTCGCGGTCAAAAGGTTCCAAAAATTTTGCTTTCTGGTAATCACAAAGCTGTACAAGAGTGGCGCAAAGAGCAGGCAGTTTTAAACACAATTAAAAAAAGACCGGATTTGGCAAAAGCCGCCGGATTAATAAATAATAAAAAATAACTCAGGAGCAGCTATGTCAAAGATAATTACAGAGCTTGGAAACGCACAAAAAAGAACATTGCCAGATTTTCGCGCAGGCGACCAGTTACGCGTTCACTTCAAAGTTATTGAAGGTGAAAATGAAAGAGTACAGGTGTTTGAAGGTATTGTTATCCGCAGGCGCGGAACCGGCATATCTGAAACATTTACAGTAAGAAAGATATCTTTTGGCATTGGCGTTGAAAGAATATTTCCTATAAACTCACCAAGAATTGAAAAAGTAGAGTTCCTTCGTAGAGGCCATGTGCGCCGTGCCCGCTTGTTTTATTTAAGAGCGCTTTCAGGCAAATCCGCAAGAATTGAAGAAAGAAAAGACAGCCAGCAACAAAAGCAATAAGTTTTTTTGTTTCAAGCCAACAAAAATCTCTTGGTTTAAAACCCATATCTGGGTTTGACTCGCCTGCCAATGAACCTATATGAGTTTGACAGTGTTTTTTACTCTCGCGGTTTTAAATCCCTTGTAGGTGTTGACGAAGCTGGAAGGGGCCCTTGGGCGGGGCCGGTAGTTGCAGCTGCTGTAATCTTGCCGCAAAATGCCTTTATAGAAGGCCTTAACGACTCCAAAAAACTCTCACCCAAAAAACGCAAAACAATCCTTGAAAAAATAAAACAAATCGCACTCTCCTACTCTGTTGGCGTTGTAAGCCACACACAAATAGACGAAATAAATATTCTACAGGCAACTTACCAGGCAATGAAAACCGCAATTGCCGGCACAAACACCCCATTTGATTTAGTCCTTGTTGACGGCTGGGCAATACCACAGTTGAAGTTGCCTCAGCAAAATGTAATATCTGGTGATGCGCAAAGCGCTTGCATTGCCGCCGCTTCAATTGTGGCAAAAGAAACAAGAGATGCCATAATGGAAGAAATGGCGCAAGAGTACCCACAATACGGCTTTGAAAAACATAAGGGCTATGGAACAAAACAACATATGCAGGCGCTCCAAAAGTTTGGCGTATGCCCAATACACAGGGTTAGCTATGCGCCCATAAAGGCAATATTAAAAAATGCACTAATTATAGGTTGATTTTCTAAAAAAGGAGAGGTTATTATGGCTTTAATCAAATGTTCAGAGTGTGGAACCGAAGTATCATCAGAGGCTGACAAGTGTCCAAAGTGTGCTTTCCCAATTAATAAAACTGCTAAGAAGACCCAGCAAAAGAAACTCGCTAATGGCTGCGCAATCGGTTGTCTTACAGTTTTCATAATATTTGCCATACTATTTCTTGTTGTAGTATTGAGTTCAAAAAAATCGCCACCTCCTAATTCAGGCAAAGCATCATTATCATCTAATAAATCTATTACTGAATCGATGTCAGAAAAACCTGCTCTTGAACTTAAAAAAGGGTGGGAGTTTGTTAACGGTAAATATGGGAACACTTTGATTAGTGGTATAGTTAAGAATAATTCGCAGAAAAATTACAGTTATGTTCAAATCTCTTTTGGGATATATGATAAGAGCGGTGCTAAAATCGGTACTGCTATGGCAAATATTAATAATCTTAGATCAGGTGGGACATGGAAATTCGAAGCGAGTATATTGCAAAATCTTGATAATATAGATACAGCAAAACTTGAAGAATTAACCGGTTTTTAAATGTAATAGGTATTTTTCTGTAAGATTTAAAAAACTAATAAAGGCAATAATAAAAGATGTACTCTAAAGAAATAGGCGATAAAGCTGAAAAAGATGCAGTTGCATTACTCAAAAAATCCGGGTACAAAATACTCCAAAAAAACTATCGCGTACCATTTGGTGAAATAGATATAATTGCAAAAGATAAGAAAGTGGTAGTTTTTGTAGAAGTAAAAATGCGTAGTAGTGAAGGTTTTGGTTTACCGCAGGAGTTTGTTGATAAGCGAAAAAGAAGGAAAATAATTGCGGCTGCCATTTCTTATATTAAGGCAAACAACATAAAAAATACCGATTTCAGGTTTGATGTAGTGGCACTTGGCAATGCCTTAGAAAAGCCGAAAATAATAAAATCGGCATTTGAAACGGCCGGCAACTTTACAATTTAGTTTCATGCCTGTCATTGCGGGCATAATACTCAAAAAGTGTTGCTAAAAACAAGGGATAAAGTCTTAAATATAGACGACAAGTAAAAACATTTGAT
>JALOBY010000018.1 GCA_023228045.1 Endomicrobiales bacterium
ATGGACATAGAGTTAATAACGCCGATAGCGATGGAAACGCAGCTTAGATTTGCGATAAGAGAAGGCGGGCACACAGTTGGAGCTGGAGTTGTAACAGAGATAGTTGAGTAAAAATAAGTAGCAAATAAATAAAAGTGGCCGCCTTATAAGGTGGTAAGTTGTTTTCTGGGAGAAATATAAAATGGCAGACAGAGTAATAATTACAATTGCTTGCACTGAATGCAAGAATAGAAATTACAATTTTGACCGCGGTAAAAAGAGCGAAAAAAAACTTGAGTTAAAAAAATTCTGCAAAAATTGTGGAAAAAGTACTCTGCATAAAGAAACAAAGTAAGTTAAAAAAGTTTTAAATGTTCTTTTAGTTGTAAAAATTAAACAAGTGGTGGGAGCGTCGGTTAATTGGCAAACCACCGGTCTCCAAAACCGGGACTGGGAGTTCAAGTCTCTCCGCTCCCGCTGTTAATTTCGCGGAATTGGAAAAAAATATGAACATTTTTTCACAGGGCTGGCAATTTTTAAAAGAAGCTTATTATGAGCTTAAGAAAGTTACATGGCTTTCAAGAAAAGAAGTAATCGGTTCAACAATTGCAATAATTATACTTGTTGCGCTAATTGCGGTTTTTGTTGGAACAGCAGATTTTTTCTTGTCAAAGTTCTTGAGTTTTGTATTATAAGTTTTATTTCAACTATGTTATTGCGAGGTTTATAAAATGTCAAATATGTGGTATGTGGTTCACACCTATTCAGGTCATGAAGACAGAGTAAAGTCCAGCTTAGAGAAATCTGTTGCAAATCTTGGAATGCAGGAACGCATTGCAAGAATTAGTGTGCCAACCGAGGAAGTTGTTGAAGTAAGACGCAACAAAAAATGCATAAAAAAGCGCAAGTTTTTCCCTGGCTATGTTTTTGTTGAAATGACAATAGACAATGAAACCTATTGGTTGGTGCGTAACACAGCTGGTGTAACCGGGTTTTTGGGCGGCGTAAAGCCGGTTTCAATGCCAGAGGAAGAAGTTACCGGCTTATTACAAACTATAAATGCTCCAGTTGGTGCAAGGCCAAGGCCGTCTATAACATTTGAAAAAGAAGAAAATGTAAGAATAGTTGAAGGGCCTTTCAAACACTTCATTGGTATTGTTGAAGAAATTAATGATCAGCGCGGTAAATTAAAAGTAATGGTTACAATATTCGGCAGACCAACGCCGGTAGAATTAGATTTTCTACAGGTTGAAAAACTCTAAAGGAGCTGTATAAATGGCACCCAAAAAAGTAAAAGCACAAATTAAATTGCAAATTCCAGCAGGTGCGGCAAACCCTGCGCCACCAGTTGGCCCGGCACTTGGCCAGCAAGGTGTAAATATTATGGATTTTTGTAAACAGTTCAATGCCGCAACTTCAAAAATGGAACCAGGTATGACAATACCGGTTATAATTACCGTGTTTGAAGACAGATCATTTACATTTATCACAAAAATGCCACCAGTTTCAGCACTTGTTAAAAAGGCCGCAGGCCTTGCAAAAGCATCCGGTGAGCCAAACAAAACAAAGGTTGGCAAAATTACAAAAAAACAAGTTGAAGAAATAGCGAAACAAAAAATGCCCGATCTAAATGCCAATGATCTGAAAGGGGCAATGCTTATGGTTGAAGGTACCGCAAGAAGCATGGGCATTGAAATAAAAGATTAGTTAATTAGTCAGTTCCAAAATAGATGTTGTGGGAGTAGTTTTGGCCAAAATTGTTTTGGCTAAAATTACGCATACCACACTAAGGGAGAAAAAATGAGTAAGCGTCTTAACGAAACAGGCAAGTTGGTAGACAAAAACAAGTTGTACACAATGGCAGAAGCGGTTGATTTGGTAAAGAAAACTGCAAGGGCAAAGTTTGACGAAACTGTTGAAATGCATATTCGCCTTGGCATAGACCCGAAGCAAAGTGACCAGATAGTGCGTGGAATTGTTGCTCTTCCGCACGGCATAGGTAAAACAAGAAGAATTGCTGTAATTGCAAAAGGTGACAAACTAAAAGATGCTCAGGCCGCAGGTGCTGACGAGGCAGGGTATGAGGATTTAATAGAAAAAATAGCAAAGGGTTGGTTTGAGTTTGATGTACTTGTTGCTACACCAGATACAATGAAAGACTTAACGAAGCTTGGTAAAGTTCTTGGTCCAAAAGGTCTTATGCCAAATCCAAAGTCCGGTACTGTAACATTTGAAATCAGTAAAGCGGTTAAAGAGTTAAAACTTGGTAGAATTGAATATAAAAATGATGCTTACGGCATACTCCATTGCGCAGTTGGTAAAGCTTCATTTGATGCCGAAAAACTTGTGCAAAACGCAAAAACATTGCTTGATGCAGTAATTAGGTCAAAGCCATCAACATCAAAAGGCCAGTATATAAAGAGCATTTTCATAGCAAGCACCATGGGGCCTGGCATAAAAGTAATCACAACGGTTGAAAAGTAATTTAATTAAATAAAAAGTGTTTAAAAAACTCTTCATTGTAATTACAAAGACCCGAGAGGCATTTGCTTCTCGGGTCTTTTCTATTTTTAAATATTTGCGCACAATGCCGTTAATTGCGGTATTTTTAATTTATGTTTTGTTCCTACTTATCTTTTATGCGCATAGTGGTTTTCTAAACACTCGCAGTGAAAATATTGAAAACTTTGCTCCATTGCAAAACTCTAAAATTGTTGGAATACTTGAGCGTTTAGTTCGCCAAAACGATACAAAAACACAATTTATATTAAAAGTTAAAACTGTAAATGATAAAGCTTCTTTAGGGGATATTTTAGTAACTTACTATGGTAGTTTTAAAGCATCATTAGGTAATAAACTGTTATTAAAGGGCAATTTGGTTTTGCCTATGGAAAGTTTTAACGATGGCCAGTTTAATTACGCGCGTTATCTTGCAACGCAAAATGTTTATGCCATCTTTTACGCAAATGAAATAAACACCTTGGAAGAAAGTAAGCAGTATTATTTTTTACGTTTGGCTCAAAGCGCTCATGATTTTGTTGTAAAAACAGTTAACAAACACATACCAAATTACTATGCAGGCGTGCTATCTCCAATGCTTATTGGCGATGAGTCGTTGCTTGATACGATAACCAAAGAAAATTTTACAAAAGCCGGTGTAATGCACATATTAGTTGTCAGCGGGATGAATGTTGCCTATGTGGCAGTTATTGTTTGGTTTTTATTTAGGTTGTTCGGTTTTAGTTACAGGGTTGCATCTTTAGGTTCAATCCCATTTATTTTGCTTTATGTATTTGCAACAGGCGCTACCCCGCCAGTGTTACGTGCCGGTGTTATGGCAATTTTTGTCGCGTTTTCACTTTCATTATCAAGGCCGGTGCTAATTTATCACTCACTATCACTTGCCGCATTTGTAATATTAATTTTTGATCCACGGTCGCTTTTTAGCGCAAGTTTTCAGTTGTCTTTTGGGGCAACAGTAGGTATAGTTTATTTTTACAAGGAAATAACTAAACTATTTACTAAAACACCAAAAATTATAAGGTGGGTATGTAGTGTTGCCGCGGCATCTTTTGCGGCACAGCTTGCGGTATTGCCTATTTTGGCTTACTACTTTGGCAGAGTGTCTTTAATTGGTTTATTAAGCAACATATTTATTGTTCCTCTCTCTGGGTTTATCACCACTTTTGGGTTTTTAATGTGTGGTTTTGAATTAGTTTCTGCAACTTTTGCGACACTTATCGCAAAGGGTCTTTCTTTAATGCTTTTTACAATGTTATGGCTTGTAAAACTTTTTGCGCAATATAAATACGCAACAGTTGTAGTTGCATACCCGTCTTTTTTTACTGTTTGTTGTTACTATTTAATAATTTTTTCAATTCCAAAACTTAAAAAAAGTTTAACGGCACGCATAATATTGTTTTTTACGATAGCAACTTTAATGGTTGTATTGGTTTTTAACAGAGTGTCAAAGGATGATAAACTATCAATAAATTTTCTCTCACTTGAACGCGGTAGGGTTGTGCACATTGCTCTGCCAAATGGGAAAAACTGGTTAATAGATTGTTCAGGAAGTTACAATAACGAGTTTGACCCTGGTAAAAGAATTGTACTGCCATATCTATTAAAAAATGCTGTTTTAAAAATAGATAAGGTTTTTATATCAAATGTGTTTATCTCAAATTATGGCGGCCTTAGAATATTATTAGAAAGCTTGCGCATTGGCGAGTTGTTTATCGCGCCACAAACAAGCTTTGAAAGCGAGTATGTAAAAGTACTTGAGCTTGCCAAAGAGAAAAATGTACCAACACGCCAAGTGTGGGCAGATGATGTCTTTAAGGAGTCAGGTGTGGTTTTAGATACACTTTGGCCTAGAACACTTTTGGAGAGTTCAAGGGATAATACGGTTGTTTTTATGCTGGAGTATCAGGATAAGAAAGTTTTATTTGCAGGCGATGCCGGTCAGCAGACGCTTTTTGAGCTTTCAAATTCTACAAGTGCGCTTAATGCCGATGTAATGCAAATAAATAATAGAAAAGAAGCAATAAACCATGAAATAATTAAAAAACTGAACCCAGAAACTCTTGTTGTTTGCGGCAGAGGTGGTTTTGATTGTTTTGATGGAGCAATGTCTAGCAATACTTATATTACTTCTAAACTTGGCAGGGTATCAGTTATCATAGATAATAAAAAGTTAACATTTAATAGTTACAAAAAGTGATTGCGAATTAACTTTTCGGTGCGCATTATTATGTGGTTTTTGCTGTCATTTTTGTTTGTTGAAAATGGCTTAAAGTGCTATAATCTGCACGCTGTTATAATTAATAAAATAACTTTAAGAGTTTAAAATGAAATCAAAAAAAGTTGCGGTTGCTAAATTGTCGGTGCTTTCAAACAGCATTTTAATTACAATCAAAATTGTGGCTGGATTTCTTACAGGGTCTGTAAGTATTATTTCTGAGGCGATACATTCGTCTATGGATTTATTGGCTTCGTTTATTGCACTTATTTCAGTTAAGGTTTCTGCTAACCCACCTGATAAAAACCACCCGTTTGGTCATGAGAAAGCTGAGAATGTTTCTGGTGTTGTAGAGGCAGTTTTAGTTATGTTTGCGGCTTCGTTGATAGTTTATTTTTCAGTAAAAAAGTTGTTAGGTACTGTGAGTATAGAGCTAGAACTGGTGGGTTTCGCAGTTATGTCTATTTCTGCAATAGCAAACTTTATTATTGCCGCTAAGTTGTATAAAGTAGCTAAAGATGAGGACTCGGTCGCTATTGAAGCTGACGCCCTACATTTAAAAACCGATGCATTATCTTCTCTGACCGTAGCACTTGGGCTTGGACTTATTTGGCTTACAGGATTAAAATGGTTAGACCCTGTGGTTGCAATAATTGTTGCACTGATTATATTTTGGGAAGGGTTTGTAATTTTACTGCATTCATTTGGACCTCTTATGGATGAACAACTTACAGATGATGAAATGGATAAATTAAGAGCTGTTCTTGCAAAACATGAAATATCCTTTGTTGATTTTCATGATTTGCGCACAAGAAAGGCAGGAAGTGTCAGGCATATAGATTTGCATATGACAGTGCCTTCTACAATGAGCGTTGCGCAAAGTCACGAAATAACTGAGTTGATAGAAAAATCAATTTCACAGGAAATTGCTAATTCAAAAGTTCTTGTGCATATAGAGCCCTGCGATAAGCTTTGCAAAGTATGTAAGTTTGTATTAAATTGTGTTTACAAAAAATGAAATCAATTAGCAAAAGAGGTTTTATTATGTCAAAGAAACTAACCCTGTTCATTCTGCTCGCAATTTTTTTTATGGGTTGTGCCACAGTGCCGCTTACGGGTAGAAAACAACTTTCACTTGTGCCTGAAAGCCAAATTGTTCAAATGAGCGCGGATAGTTATAAGGAACTTATAGAGAAATCGGAGCTTTCAAAATATCAGCCAAGTGTTGAAATGGTACAAAAGGTTGGCAAACGCATAGCCGTTGCGGCAGAAAAGTTTTTAAGTGATAATGAGCTTGGGTCAGATATAAAAAACTACAATTGGGAATTTAACTTAATAAAAGATAGTCAAACAGTAAACGCATTTTGTATGCCTGGTGGTAAAGTTGCAGTTTATACAGGGATACTGCCGCTGACAAAAGATGAAAATGGGCTTGCGGTTGTAGTGGGTCACGAGGTTGCACATGCAATAGCAAAGCATGGCAGTGAAAGAATGAGCCAGCTTTTGCTAACGCAACTTGGTGGTATTGCGCTTTCTGAAGCACTTAAAACAAAAAGTGAACAGACACAGCAGCTAATGTTAATGGCGTACGGTGTTGGTTCTCAGGTCGGAGTTTTATTGCCATATAGCAGAAACCACGAGTACGAAGCAGACCAGATAGGGCTTGTTTTTATGGCAATGGCCGGGTATAACCTGGAAGGCGCAGTTGAATTTTGGGAAAGAATGAACGCTTTAGATACTAAAAAGCCGCCAGAGTTTATGTCAACACATCCTGCCGATGAAAATAGAATTGCAAAAATTAAAAGTGAAATTCCTCAGGCATTAGAGTATTACCAAAAGAACTAACCTCGCAGTAATTGCAATAACAAAAAATCCCTTCAAAAATATTTCCAAGATTTAGTTTTATTAGCGGTGTTGTTTGTGGTGTTTAGTAAATTTGTTTTTTACAAATTTTGTGGGTTGGTTCCCGCGTGGTTGGAATCCGGCCTTAAATCCGGCTTTTATGGTGTTGTTTTTCCAAAGTTTTTTTGTGCTAAGCTTTTTTGATACCACAATCTCTTTGCCTGAGTAAATATCCAACCCTGTATAATACATTGCTGTAGATAAGCTCATTGGTGTTGGGTAAAACTCCTGCATTTGCTCTGCAGTAAGTTCATTTCTTGCAACAAAGTTTTTAATTTTGCTTTCAGTTTTGTCAGTCGCGCCCGGATGGCCTACAATTAAATAAGGAATAACAAATTGTTTTTTACCTGCCAAAGCACATTCTTTTCTATACAGCCGCAAAAAATTTTCAAAAATCTCTACCTTTGGTTTATGCATCAAATTTAAAATGCCTTCATCACAGTGTTCTGGCGCTACCGACAACTGCCCTTGCGTGTAGTTAATTGCAAGTTCGTGTACAAACTCCGGGTTAAGTAGTGCCAAGTCGTACCTTACACCAGAGTTTACATAAAGTGATTTTATACCTTCCATCATTGAAACATCTTTTAAAACACCTAAAAAACTACTTGAAGTTGTGTTAAGATTTTTGCAAATAGATGGGAATAAACAGCTTGGCCTTTTGCAATTTTTCATAGCTATTTCATTAGTGCAAAAAGTTCCATACATATTTGCTGTTGGCCCGCCAATATCGGTTATAACTTTGCATCCGGCCTTTATAAGTTCACGCACTTCTTTTTTTATTGACTCTTTAGAGCGGCTTTGAATAAACTTTCCCTGATGCATATAAAGTGTGCAAAAACTACATCCACCATAACAGCCGCGGTGCGCGCTAATTGATGCGCCAATCATCTCAAGGGCAGGAATTTTGCCTTTGTACTTTGGGTGTGCTTTGCGTTCAAATTGCAATGCGTAAACTTCGTCAATTTCTTTTGTGCTAAGTGGAAAAGCCGGTGGGTTAATTATAATGCGCCTTGTACCACAATGCTGCAACATTGGTTTTGCGTTGTAAGGGTTTTGGTTTTCTAAAACAATTTTTGTCATATTTGCAAAAGTTGCTTTATTATCTTTTACCTCTTCAAAAGAAGGTAATGTTAAAACATCTTTCACAAATGCATCATCATTTTTGTTTAATGGCACCACAGTTCCGGCAATGTTTTTAATTTCGCGTAATTGCTCGCCTGCTTTTAGCCGAACAACAAGCTCGCGCAAAGGTGCTTCACCATTGCCATAAATAAGCACATCTGCTTTTGAATCTAGTATAATCGACGGCCGCACCTTGTCCGTGTAGAAATCAAAGTGTGCTATGCGGCGCAAACTTGCTTCAATTCCGCCTATAACGACAGCTACATCTTTAAAAGCTTCTTTAATTCGGTTTGTGTAAACAATTGTAGGTAGATAGGGTTTTTTGCCGGGTTCGCCATTTTCAGTATAGGCGTCTTGCGAACGAATTTTTCGTTGTGGAGTGTAAAGCGAAACCATAGAGTCAATATTGCCGGCTGTTACGCCAAAAAAAAGCTTTGGCCTGCCAAGAGCCATAAAATCATCTTTGTTATGCCAGTTTGGCTGTGCAATTATGCCTACGCTGAGGCCTAATGATTGCAAAAACCTGCCAATTAATGCGGGCGCAAATGATGGGTGGTCAATGTAAGCATCCGCACTTATAAGCACAACATCAAGTTCGTTTATGCCCTGCCCTTTTGCCTCAGTTAGATTTGTTGGTAAAAACATAATTTCCTTTTTTGTTTTTTGCGCTTTGAGTATATTAGATATGCTATGCGTTGTCAATGTAAAAAAACTATTTTTTATATACATAAATGCAATTTGATATTTTACGGCAAAGTTGCTAAACTGCCATAGTAAAATGGCATTATTAAGGAAGTTATTCGCGGTTTTATTGTTCCCATTTGCTGTTGTTGCAATTTGGGTTTTACTTAAAGTTATTATTGAGCTTGGCATAAGCAACTCAAGCGCTTTATCACCATTTGCTGCCGGATTAATTTTGTACTTGCTATTACAAAAACTGCTTTCAAAACCCCTTAGAACTTATGTTTTTGGGCACGAACTTACGCATGCAATTGCTGGCGTTTTAAGCGGCGCAAAAGTTAAAAGTTTTAATGTTTCATCAAGTGGTGGCTGTGTAGTAATGGATAAAAGAACGCCATTTATTGCACTTGCCCCATATTTTGTGCCTATTTACACTTTAATTTTTGCCGCTATTTATTTGTTAGTTGGATTGTTTATTGACACACAAAATTACTACTGGCTTTATGCTTTCGGCTGCGGCTTTACTTTGGCTTTTCACTATGCGCTTACATACTTTGCGCTTGCAAAAGGTCAAAGCGACCTTGAACAATACGGCAAATTTTTTTCTATGACAATAATTGTTTTTGCGCTTTGCATAGCAACGCTGACGGTGTTAAAAGCAGTTTTTCCAGATCAGATTTATATTAGTGATTTTATTTCTCAAAATATTGTTGATATAAAAAATATAGGGCAAAAGGTGTATGCATTATGTTTGACATTCCAACTGATGAAATAAGAAGGAAACTCTTTCACCTGCTTACGCTTGTTTATGTTTTTGGCTATTGGTTTTTAAACAAAGATATGGTTCTTTGGGTTATGGGCGGCATAATTGTGGTGGTTTTCATTGTTGAAATGGTGCGTTTAAATATGCCAGCTTTTAATGTTTGGACATTGCGGTTTTTAGGCGGTGTGCATAGGCCATGGGAGGCATCTAATATAAGTGGCCTGCCCTGGACATTACTTGGTTCATTTTTAACAATGCTGCTATTTGAAGATAAAAGCCTTGTACTTGTCAGTCTATTTTATCTTGCCTTAGGTGATGCCTCTGCAGCGCTTTTTGGCAAGTTTTGCGGCAAATATAAAATTTTTTGGTACAACAAAACTGTTGAAGGTAGTATTGCCTGTTTTGTTATTTGCTTAGCACTTGGCATACCATTTTTAGGGCTACCTTTGGCGCTATTAGGGGCACTCATTGCAACAATAATTGAAATAATTGCATGGCCATTAAATGACAATTTTTGGATGCCGCTTGTTTCCTGCGCATTTTTAACAATTCTTAAAAACTACTTGTTTTAATTTTTTTGTGAGCAAAGTTATGAAACTATTTATAACATTTCTCGTTGTATTTTTTATATCACTAAACCTTGCTTATTGCGATAACTTTTACGCACAAGGGCCAAAAGGCAAGAAACAAATTGCCATAACTTTTGATGATGGACCTGGCCCACATACCCAAGAAGTGCTTGATATGTTAAAAGCTAATGGGGTAAAAGCCACATTTTTTATGGAAGGCCAGCTTGTAAACATAAGGCCGGCTATGGCACAAATGGTAATTGCCGACGGGCACGAAGTTGGCAGCCATCTTTACGATCACCCCAATTTTTATAAAATGAAAGGTATAGAAAATAAACCAAAATTGCTTAAACAAATTCAATTAGCAGAAAATGCTTTCTTGAAAATTGGACATAAACCAAACTTAGTTAGAATGCCATACGGTTTTGTTAATACTTGGGTAAAACAGACACTTGAAGAAAAAGGTTATATTGCGGTTAATTGGACATTTGGTTGTGACTGGAACAAAATGAAAAAAGAAGAGCTTGCGGCAGTATATGTAAAAAATGTACGAGCAGGCGCAATACTGCTTTTTCATGATGGCGGCAGTAACAGAGAACGTACAATTTATGCCGCAAAAAGGGCAATTGAAGAGGCAAAAAAGCAAGGTCTGGGAATTGTTACGGTGAGTCAGTTATTGGGGCTGAATAAAGTTAACTAAAACTCAAAAGATGATAACTGTTTTGTCTTAAGCGCAACTTTTTGTATAATACCAAAATATGGTAAAAACTGGTTGTTTATACTTAAAAATTTGTAATTGATATTTTAATTACCTATAAGATTGCCGAGGTGGCGGAACTGGCAGACGCGTCAGACTCAAAATCTGAAGTCGCTTAGGCGGCGTGAGAGTTCAATTCTCTCCCTCGGCATTTAATGTTAGAAGCAGTATTACTTAAACACACTTTCCTAAAAACTTCCAATGCAAAAATAAAATCTTAAAAATAAATAGTAGTGATTAGGTTATGGGTTTATTGTTTTTTTGACTTGATAGTCGGTAAATGAATTGGTATCATTAAACCCGGATTTCGCAATAGGATTTGGAATTTGTCAAAAGATATGGGACATTTTTTTTCGCAAAAGTCTTGCAAATGGAATAACCATTCGCTGCAATTTTTGCGTCAAAAATGCCTCCATCTCTTTCGTCTCGGTTCTCAAACCTATTACAAAATACGGGTTAACAAAATGAACACAAAAAAAGAAATCACGCAAATAACAAATTCGGTTAAAATAAACAAAAAAAATAAATGCTATGCCAGCACATTTGTTTTTTTACTTTTATGTTTTTTTTATATTGTTGTGCCATTTACAGTTTATGCAGACGACCAGCTTTCAGAAACACTTTTCCTTCAAAAAAACTATAAAGCAGCCTCTGCAGAGTTTGCAGCTTCCGCCGTTTTGGATTTTGACACGCCATCTGGTCAGGTTTCTTCCTTACGCCTTGCCGATTGTTATTTTGGACTTGGTTATTATTTAAAAGCGCAAAATCAATATACAAAGTTTCTTGCCATTTACCCTCAAAGCGTTCATGCCGACAAGGCGCTTTTTTACCTTGCGAAAGCACTTTTTAAACAAGAAAAATATGAAGATGCGTTAAGCGCGTACGACAAATTTATTGGGCAGTTCCAAAACAGTTCTTATATTGCCGATGCCTACTTTGGCGAAGCATTATGCCTTTATAACCTTGGCAGATATACAACTTCACTTGCAAAACTTGGCGAACTATTAGATGATTATGGGCAAAAAAGAACCGATCTGCAAGAAGCCGCCCAATTCTATGTTGCAGAAACCTGGTTTGAAAGAGGTAGTTATTCTGAGGCTGAAGCTGCATATAAAAAATTCTTAAATGAAAATAAAAGTTCTCTTTTGGTGCCGCTTGCTTGTTACAAGCTTGGTCGCACTTTTATTGCAAGGGGCAAAATGGAAAGTGCAAGGTCTGAGTTTGAAGACGCGCTTGCCAGGCAGTATGATCCCGAAATACAAGCGGCAATAGTTTTTTCAATGGCAGAGTCGTATTATTTTGAAAAACAATACTCACAGGCTGTTTCGCGCTATGAAAGCATTGTAAAAAAATATCCGTCATCAGACCTTGCACCAAAAGCACTTTTTTGCGCGGGTTGGTGCTTTGTTGAAACCGGCAACTTTGCAAAAGCCGCAAAATACTTTGATTTAATGGATAAAAATTTTCAGCTTAATGCATACTCTGAACAATCTACTTATTTATCTGGCATCTGCCTTTATAATTTAGGCAACTACAGAGCTGCATATTCTCAGTTAGATAAATTTGCAAATATGCATCCTGTAAGTGAGCTTACGCCATTTGCTGCTTATTGGAGCGCGTGGAGTTCGTTAAAAGATTCCAAACCGGAAAAAGCTCTTGAACAGTTTAGAACAATAATTAAAAAATACCCAAATGTCTCTGTTGCAGAAAGAGCCGAATTTATGGTTGCAGAGTGTTTCTTTGCGACAAAAGAATATGACGCGGCCAGAAAACACTATCAGCAGTTCCTTAGCGCTTATGCATCTTCTCAAATGTTTGATGATGCGCTCTTTGGCATAGGGAAGTGTTTTGCCGGGCGCGGTGACTATGGGCTTGCAAGAGAGGTATATGAAAATTTTTTAAAAGAATTACCAAAAAGCCGTCTTGCAAACAGTGTACGGCTTGAAATTGCAAACACTTATATTTTCGAAGGCAAATATAGTGATGCTATAAATGCTCTAAATGATCTTGCCAAAGTTTCTGATAACTCTTTTGCCAACGATGTCAACTTTCGCCTTGGCTTTGCTCAATATAAAAATGGCAATTACGCAAAAGCGGTGCAAACCTTTGCGAAATTTGCAGATAGCCAAAACGAAAAAGGCGATGAGGTTTTATACTACAGCGGCTTAGCGTTAATAAAAATTAAAGAGTATTCCAGTGCTCAAAAAGCATTTGATAAACTACTTACACAATGGCCAAAATCTTCTCTTGTAAGCGAGGCATTGCTTCGCAAAGGCGATATTTTTTGGGATATAAAAGAATACGAAAAAGCGGCGCAAAGTTACGGTCAGGTTGTAAAAAACTATCCTGTAAGCCAGGTTGCGCCTTATGCTTTATATGCAAAAGGCGAAGCACTTTTCGCGCAGAGTAAAAACGCAGATGCGCTTAATAGTTGGCAATATCTTGTAGAAACATATCCGCTTTCAAACTTAAGCTCCGATGTTGGTATGAAAATAGCAGAAAAGCTAAAAGCCGAAGAGAGTTATGCGGCGGCGCTAAAAGCATATAATACTGTTCGTTTAAAGTATCCAGCATCTATAGCCGGCCGTAACGCTGAAATTGGCGCAGCACAGATGCATTATAAAATAGGCAACTTTGCCACATCGCTAAGTGCGTACGATAAAATTATAAAATCACTCGATTACACAAATGATTTAAAAGCAATCGCGCAATTTGGAGTTGCCCAGTGTTATGAAAAACTTAATAAAATTAATAATGCGCTTTACGCGTATCAAGAAGTAGTAGATAAGTATAAGGAAAGTGTTTATGCACCCAAAGCACAGCTTTCTATTGCTAAAATTTGGGAGTCATTAGGCGAAGACACTCTAGCTAAAAATGCCTACGATGTGTTAATTAACAAGTTTCCAAAAAGTGCAATTGCAAGCAGTCAATTTTTAACAAAAGCTATAAAATTGCAAGAGCAAAGCCGGTGGAAAGAAAGTATTGATTTGTTACGCCACGCCATTGAATGTGAAGATAAATCAATTGCAGCTCAAGCGCAAAAATTGCTTGGTGATGCGTTTTTTAATACTAATGCTTACAAAGAAGCCACAGTAGAATACTTAAAAACTGTATATCTCTTTCGTGATTATGTCCAATATTCTTCAGAGGCGCAGTTTATGGCAGGTGTTGCTTGTCAGGCATTAAAACAAAAAAAAGAAGCTATAAACGCGTATAAAAGAACTGTTGAGTTTTTTCCACAAAGCACATGGGCACAGCAGGCAAAACAAAAGCTTGAAAGTATGGGAAAATGAAAACTTCAAAAATACTATTGCTTATAACTAATATGTTTATATTTTCAGTTTGCGTTTATGCGCAAACACAAGATGGCACTATATTTACATTGCCAGAAACACCTCCAACAATTCAAAAACTTGAAAAAACACCACTTGATAATCCGATTTTAAAAAGGCAGGCTTTTGTTTCAGATGAAGAACTTGTACTTTCACCCTTTTGGGTAAGCAATGATTTTAGCGATGAAAACCCATCAAATATGCTTAGCGCTGGCATTCATGCCGGAAATTTTGGCACAACAGGCGGCTTTATAAATTACAGTTCAACAAATATGATAGATGCCTTAATTAAATATGAAAAGTCCGATGGAGACACGCAAATATTCGCATCGGAAAATGGTTATATCGGCGTTGGTTTTAAAAATTTTGTAGGGCCGAATGTTTTTCTTTCTCTAAATACTCAGGCAAGCAAAAACACATTTAATAACCAGTCAAAGGATATGATTGGCGCAGATGTTAAAGCACACTTCTATTGCTTAAAAGGCTTATCGGTTGAAACAGATTTAGAAGGCAGGGAGTTTTCGCTTGCATCAATGCAAAAAAACAGCTTATTAAGTGCTGGTTTCCTTGCAAAGTTTTTGCCGTTAAACGATACTTTAACCACTGCTAAGTTTTATGCATCGCAAAATACCGGATTCTCAAACGCAAAAAATTATTACACAGCTGAGTTTTGGGCTCAAAGCGTGTTATTAAACAAGTTTTCCGCAGGTGCTGGTTTTAATTTAAGGAATGCCAATTTTGCACTTAATGGGAAACTCATCTATAAAATCTCAGATTATTTTAGTGCTTCCGCAGGGTTTGATAGTGGTTTACAAGAGTTGTTATGGCAAGAAATTTATGGCAAAGAGAGGTTTTATTCTTCAAATTCATACCTTTTAAACCCTGAAAATAAATATGAGTTAACACAGACAATCTCTTGCAACATTTTAGAGCGATATCTATTTTCTTCAACCTTTTTTCAACGCGGCCAAAAAAACTCTTTAGTGTTTTTATATGATGCTTCAAATAATACAATATACCCTGGCAATATAGACGATACCTACGCTTCGGGACTAAGAGTAGCTGCGCAGTACAACGGTGTTTTTTCTTTAAAGTTTGAAGCCGAAAAGCTTTTAAACCGCAGCAGCGAATTGCTATGCCAGCAAAGCGCGACAATTTCAGCAGAGTTTAGCTCTTATGGTTTTAAGCTAAAACCTGCTTATACTTTTGTGCCACAAATGTACTATGATTATACCGCGAGTATAAAAACATTAGCTTATAATAATGCCATAATGTCTGTTGAAAAACCATTAAGCAAAAATATTGTACTAACATTAGGTGCGCAAAATATATTGGGTGATAAACAGGAAGTTCAGCCGAACTTTGTGACCAAAGAAGCTAAATACCAAGTTGGATTGACAATCAACTTCTAAATAATTAATTAGTGTAATAATTTGGCACTAAAACTTATATACTGACATTTCATAGGATAATGCTTTTTTGGGCAAGGAGGTAGCAATGTTCGAGGGTAAAACACTTTGGCAGATTTTTAATTTTGGTGGGCCAGTAATGTATGTGTTGCTGTTTTGTTCAATATTTTCCATCGCCGTAATATTAAACCGCATCATTTATTACGCGCGTGTTTCAAAAACTTCCAGAGAAGATTTCATAGCTGAGGTTGTAAGTGAAATTAAAGCTGGTAACTTTCAAAAAGCCATTGAGGTATGCAAAAATGCACAGATGCCATTTGCCAATGTAGTGCTTTCTGGCCTTAAGCTTCGTGGTCATGGTGAGAAAATGATCTCAAACGCGTTGGAGCGTGAAGTTACCATAGAGGTAATAAAACTTGAAAAATACACAAGCGTGGTTGGCACCATAGGCAATATATCGCTTTACATCGGGCTTTTTGGCACAATTATAGGAGTTGTGAGGGCATTCCACGATATTTCAAGTGTCGGAACAGGCGGCATAAGCACAGTTATAGGCGGAGTTTCAGAGGCACTTGTTGCAACCGCTACGGGCTTAATGGTTGCTATACCAGCAGTGGTTGCCTATAACTATTTTGTAAAAAGAATTGACCAATTTGTTAATGATATGGAACTTTGCGCTTCAGAACTTTTAGACGCACTTTCGGAGTAAAAATGTTTGGTAACAAAAAGCGTAGAAGAACAAAGCTAATGTCTGATATAAACATCACACCTTTTACAGATGTGGTGCTTGTGTTATTAATTATTTTTATGGTCACAACACCTATAATTACGCACTCGGCATTAAAGGTTCAGTTGCCAAAAGCCACCAATGTTGAAAATGAAAGTGGTCAGCAAATAACAATAACAGTTGATGCGCAAGGGCGTATAATTGTGGATGGCACACAAGTTGAAATTAAAGATTTAACAGAAGAACTTACAGCAAGAATTAGTATCAAAAGTAACGCGGCAGTGGTTGTAAAAGGTGATAAAAACGCGAAATATGAAGCTATTGTCAATGTTATTGATATTGCTAAACTTTGCGGAGCAAAAAAGTTTGCCTTGGCGGTTGAATTAAAAAATAAAAATGATTGAAACCCTACTGGCATTAGACCATAAACTTGCAGGCATAATTGTTTTTGATTTTAAAAATAGCTTTTTTGATTTCATTATGCCCATACTGTCTAATTCAAAATTGTGGACGGCGCCGCTTGTTATTTTTATATTTTTTCTATGTACACTTGGCAAAAAAAAAGGCATTGCAACAACAATAGTGCTTTTGATAACCATCGCAATTACAGATTTAATTTGCGGTGGTATCTTAAAAGACATTTTTCACAGAGCAAGGCCTTTAAGCAGTTCTTTTACTTCTTTCCCTTCGTGCCATGCGGCAAACACTTTTGCCGCCGCTATGGTGTTTGCCCACTTTTATAAAAACATATTGTGGCGATTTTTGGTGTTTGGCGCGGCGATTGCTGTTGGTTTCTCAAGAATTTACATATTGGCTCATTACCCGTTAGATGTGATAGGCGGTATGTTCTTTGGCGGCCTTATAGCGTTTGTTGTAATACACTTATTAAAATCTAACGCAAATAAATATATACAAGGGCAATTGTTTAATGCTAAATAAAAAAACCACCATATTCGCAGTGGCTTTGTTTTCTGCTGTACGGCTTTATGCCGCATCTATTTTAGAACTTCACCCTGATGAGGCATATTACTGGCTTTGGTCTAAACACCTATCGCCTGGTTTTTTTGACCACCCTGGCCTTATAGCTTTTTTTATAAAACTAACAACTTTCTTAGGTGGAAGTGAGTTTTTCGTTCGTCTTGGCGGTGTTCTTGTTTCGGTGGTATTAAGCATACTTATCTGGAAACTTTCGCTATCTTTATTTGAAGATGAAAAAGTTGCCTCCGGCAGTGTTTTGCTTTTAAACTTATATCCACTAACATTTTCCGGTTCTTTAATAACCACACCTGATGTGCCGCTTTTTCTTTTTTGGGGTGTAAGCATATTTTTATTTTGGCAAGCGCTTAAAACGCAAAAAGTGCATTATTGGTATTTCTTAGGAATTAGCGCAGGTCTTGCGCTTGCGTCAAAATATACGGCGGTACTGCTTTTCCCGTGCTTGTTTACTTACCTGCTTTTTACAAAAGAGCGAAAATGGCTTGCCACAGTTCACCCATATATTGCAATATTGCTGTCTGCTCTGGTTTTTCTACCGGTTGTTTTATGGAATGCAGGGCATAATTGGATATCTTTTTCATTTCAGCTCTCCCATGGCGCCAGTGGTTCTCAAATACACATTGGTAAGTTTTTTGATTATATAGGCGGCCAGTTTCTTGTGGCAGGGCCGTTTGTATTTTTAGTGGTGTTAATTGCTGGGACAATTTTCTTATTTTCAAAAGACAATAAAAAGTTTTTTCTTGCAATTACATCAATGCCGGTAATTGCTTTTTTTGCTGTGGCATCGTTTAAAAAAACCAGCGAGGCAAACTGGCCGGCTGTTGCATATTTTACGCTTTCAATTTTGGTTCCCGTGTACTTGTTAAAGGGCTCCAAGTTAAAGGCAAGAGTGTGGGATTTTGCGGTATTATTTTCCGCGCTTATGTCGGTTACATTGCTTGCTCATGCAATATACGGCGTTATACCAATAAAAAAAATCTCTACCAAGCTTGCGGTTGCCGATGCCACAAACTGGGTGCATGGCTGGCACGAAATCGCGCAAGAAATACAAAAAAGGCCTGGTGTAGAATTTATTGTAACGCCATCGCACCAATTAAGCGCTCAGTTGGAGTACTACACAGATGGCAAAATACCTGTTTTTGTAGATAAAACTGTTGCACGGTACAGCCAGTATAACCTTTGGGACTTTGAAAAAAACTCGGCAGGTAAAAATGGTTTATATATTTTTGATTCCGATATGCAATTTGGCAACTATAAAGACCAGTTTGAAAGCATTCAAACTATTGATTCAATGGTAATTTACAGAAATGGCATAGCAATTAGAAAATACACAATAGTTAGCGGGCGCAAATATAAGGGTGTAAGCAGATAGTTTGCTTAGTTTAGTCGGTTTTTGGTAAAATTATGGCACAAATTTAACAATTGGGAAAAAAATGACAAAGCATCTTCTATCAGTATTTGATTTAAACAAAGCCGAAATTTGGTCAATAATAAAATCGGCCATAGCGCTTAAAAAATCCGGCAAATCAAGCAAAATCCTTGCCGGCTATGCCCTTGGTATGATATTTGAAAAGCCATCAACCAGAACATCGGTCTCTTTTGCCGTAGCAATGGATCAGCTTGGCGGAATGCCGCTAATGCTTGATGCCAAAAACCTTCAAAGGAAAAGAGGGGAAACAATTAAAGATACCGCCTACACGCTTTCGCGTTATTTAGATGGTATGATGATACGGGCTTTCAAACATTCCGATGTGCAGGAGTTTGCCAAGTGGTCATCTGTGCCAATTATAAATGGCCTTACTGATAAAGAACACCCATGTCAGGTTTTTGGTGACATACTTACAATAGTTGAAAAAAGAAAAATAAAAACGCCAGAGGGCTTAAAACAAATTAGTGTTGCATTTGTTGGCGATGGTAACAATATGGCAAACTCATGGTGCGCCGCAGCAGGCGTGCTTGGTTTTAGCTTGTATCTTGCGCGCCCAAAAGGTTACGGCCCCGATAAAGAAATTCTTAAACGGTCTTTAGAAGAAGCAAAAAAAAGTGGTGCCAAAATAGAAGTGCTTGAAAACGCGCAAATTGCCGCCCAAAATGCCGATGTGCTCTACACCGATGTTTGGACATCTATGGGCGAAGAAGACGAAGCCGAAGAAAGAAGAGTAATATTCAAAAAATATCAAATAAACGCTAATCTCCTCTCGCTTGCAAAAGTAAATTGCCTTGTTATGCATTGCTTACCGGCAATTCGCGGTGAAGAAATAACCTCTGATGTTATGGATGGCAAAAACTCTGTAATCTTTGACCAGGCAGAAAACCGCCTGCACATTCAAAAAGCCATTCTAAAACACTACCTAAAATGAACGAAGATGTCCTAAAAATCGTTCCAAAGCTGCACTCATCTTGCTATATATCAAAAAATGTTGTTTTGCTTGGCCAAATAGAAATAGCTTCTGGCTCTTCTGTGTGGTTTGGTTCTGTTTTACGCGGCGATGTTGCCGGCATATTTATTGGTAAAAATACAAACCTGCAAGATGCCGTTTTAGTGCATACAAATTATAATCTACCTGTAAAAATTGGCAACGGTGTTACAATTGGACATGGTGCTATTTTGCATGGGTGTCAAATAGCCGATAATTGCCTTATAGGTATGGGCGCGATAGTTCTTGACGGTGCGAAAATAGGCAAAAATTGCATGATTGGCGCCGGCGCAATTGTTACTGAATATACAAATATCCCTGCAAACTCCGTTGTAGTTGGCATACCGGCAAAAATAATCAAAAAAACTTCTCAAGAAAACAAAAAACGCATCTTGCTAAATGAAAAAGAATATGTCGCATTTGCGAAACTATATAAGCGAATGGATAAATAATTGCCAGCTTCACCCATAACGGTTTATAAAACACTTTATAACAGCTTTGGCCCTCAGGGTTGGTGGCCGATAATAGAAAATAATGAGTTGAAATATCAGCATGGTATTTACAAAACGAAAAGCGACTCTGAAATGTTTGAGGTTTGTGTTGGTGCAATTTTAACACAAAACACCACTTGGCAAAATGCTAAAAAAGCGCTTATTGGTTTAAAGTCAAAAAATATCTTTTCACCTTTTGCATTAAGCACAACTCCATTAAGAAAAATTTGCTCTGCAGTACGGTCATCGGGATATTACAACCAAAAGGCGTGGTGCCTTAATGTGTTTTCTAAATATATTCTCAGTTCTTGTGCGGCTTCGCCTGGTAAGTTCTTTTTGCAACCGACAAATGTTTGCAGAAATGAGCTTTTAGCGCTTAAGGGAATTGGGCCTGAAACTGCCGATTCAATGTTGCTTTATGCAGGTGCAAAGCGTATTTTTGTTGTTGATGCTTATACAAAAAGAGTAGGTTCGCGCTTTGGATGGTTTAACCCGGATTTTGCAATAGGCGTGATGACCGAGACGAGCGAGGCCGAGGATTTTTCAACTCAAAAAGTGAGAGCGATGTGTGAACATCGGGCGAACTTTTTGAGGCAGAAAAAGTCCGGCATCGTTTGTCGAATCCAGCGTCCTATTGCAAATTTCGGGTTTAACTTTAGCAGTTACAGTGAGGTGCAAGAGTTTTTTGAAAATTCTTTACCAAAAAGTGTTAAAATTTATAATGAATTCCATGCGTTAATGGTTGAACTGTGTAAAAGGTATTGTAAAAAAAAGCCGCTTTGCGATTTGTGTGTTCTAAAAAATATCTGTGTTAAAAAAGTGATGTCTTAGAAAAGAATGTTTAATTTTATGTGTTACTTTGCAGAACAATTAATATTGCAAAAATGGAGATAACAATTAAGTGAAAATTGCAAAACACTGGCTTAAAGAAAATGGGTCTACCCGTTGTTTACTATGCCCTCACGAATGCCTTATTATAGAGGGCAATACTGGGCTTTGCAGGGCGCGTAAAAACATTTCTGGGGAGCTTTTTTCTCTTTCTTACGGCAAGCTTGCCTGCATTAATCTAGACCCAATAGAAAAAAAGCCGCTAAGGCATTTTTACCCGGGTACAAAAATAATGTCGTTTGGTTCTTTCGGCTGCAATTTTCGTTGCTCATTTTGCCAAAACTGGCAAATATCCCAATGTGATGAATCAACAATGCCCTTGCAAGAGTTATCCTCAGAAGAGGCATCAAAGCTTGCTTTAACGCAAAACTCAATTGGCGCGGCATACACATATAATGAGCCGTTAATAAATTTTGAGTGGGTTTTAGAAACCTCTCAAAAGGTAAAAAATAAAAATGGCAAAAATGTGCTTGTTACAAATGCCTACGCAAACCCTCAGCCACTCGACGACCTTTTAGGTTTTATTGACGCCGCGAATATAGATGTAAAGGCATTCACTGAAAGTTTTTATAGAAAATATTGCGGTGGAAGTTTAACAAAAGTTATAAAAGCGGTTGAAAAATTCGCGCAAAAGTCGGTACATATTGAAATAACAACCCTCTTAATTCCCGGTGAAAATGATTCAGTAGAAGAAATTTCAAAATTGGTTGACTGGCTTGCGGGAATAAATGCCGAAATTCCACTGCACTTTTCTAAGTATTTTCCAAGTTATAAGTTAGAACTTGAGCCAACACCTATGGATGTATTACAAAGAGCTGCCGATATTGCATCAAAAAAATTAAAGTATGTTTATTTGGGGAATGTTTAGTATTTCAGTTTGTAAATTTTGCTAAACCGCGGGGCTATCCTTGCCCCTGCCCACCCTTGGTGAGGTCTAGCCTCGGGCTGACACCCCTGTGATACTTTTCTTTGAATGTCCAAAGTTACACCCAGAGTTTGCAATAGGATGCGGGATTCGACAAACGATACCAATTTTTTTCTTCCTCAAAAAAGTTCGTACGATGTCTATACATCGCTCTCACTTTTTGAGTTGAAAAACTCTCGGCCTCATTCGTCTCGGTCCACACACCTATTGCGAAATCTGGGTTGAAGTAACCAAAAGAAATGCACCCCGATGGCTATTCATTCGTATTTTTTGGCGGCTGCGGAACTCGCCTCGCCACTTTGTGGCGGACTCAAACAGTCCTCGCCGAAAGCTCCAAAAAATGCTCACTCATTGTCAGCCAAAGGGGGAATAAAAGAGCTGCCATTTTGTGATGACAGGAAATAAAACGGAGTAAGTCCCGACAAAGGGGCGGGCGACATAGGAGGAATGATGTCAAAAAACTTTATTTGGTTTTTGGTTGTAATTGTGGTGGGCGCATTGCTTGGGGCTTTTATAGGCAAGTTTATTGCCATAATTATTCCCGCAGGGTCAATAAGAGACCTATTTACCACTGGTATCTCTGCCGGTCTTTCACCGGCAACTCTCAATTTGCAAATAGTAGAATTAACTTTTGGTTGTATGTTTAAGTTAAACATAGCGGCGGTTGTTGGCGTTATTTTAGCAGCATTAATTTTTGTAAAAATAGGAAAATGAATAAATTAATTTTGGCATCTCTATCCCCAAGAAGAAAGGAACTCCTGCGTAAAGCTGGTGTTTCTTTTAGCATTTTACCAAGCCGTATAAACGAAGAAACAACAAAAAAAATGCCCTATGCTATCGTTAAAGATTTGGCGGCTCAAAAGGCAATTGCTGTTGGTAAAAAACTAAAAGACGGCATAGTTATCGGCGCTGATACAATAGTTGTTTACAAAAACCACATAATAGGCAAACCAAAAAACAACGAAGAAGCCATCAAAATACTTTCAACGCTTAGTGGAACTTGGCACAGGGTTTACACTGGCCTTGCGCTCTTTGCTCCCAAAAGTGGCAGGCTGATACGCTCTTATGATGTAAGCCGTGTAAAAATACGCAAGCTTACAAAGCAAGAAATTATTAGTGTGTCAGATAAACACTTAGACAAAGCAGGGGCTTATGCCGTGCAAGAAGTGGAAGATGATTTTGTGGAAAAGATAGTTGGCGATTATAACAATGTAGTTGGGCTGCCGGTAAAAAAACTTGCCAAAATGCTTAAAGGTTTTGGCATTGCAATTTAAGAACCTTTAAGGCTTTGTTCAATTTTTTGCAGGCGAACATTTATTTTGGTTGACTGGTTTAGCAATTTGTACCACTCCGAAAAAATCATTTGTGCTTTTTCCTGCCGTAACTTTTCATAAAAATCTTTTTTATCTTTCTCAAAGTTAACCATGGAGCCGTTATTTGCCAGAGCATATTCAAATTTAAGTTCTGGCTCGCTAATTACAACAGTTGCTATTATAAGGTTGCGCAGTTTAAACTGGGAAATTTGTTTGCGTATTGAATCTTCAAACTGCTCCGGGTTCATTTTTAAAACGCCAAATAATGATTGAAAATATATTTGTTGGTCAAATGTTCCATTGCGTTGGAAAGCGGGGTAGCTTTGAATTTGCGATGCAACCTCAGAGTCGGAAATTGCAAGTTTAAGTTTTTTTGACTGTTGCCAAAAAACTTCATCCTGAATTAAATTTTGCAGTGCTTCCTGTTTTTTTTGTGCCTCGGTTTGAGGGTCAAGCACTTTGCCTTCTTTTCTTAATGATTCAAGCGATCTTGAGTAAATTGACGAGAACATTTTGTATGGAATTTTTTTGCCGTTAATTGTTAGTACAGTTTCGTTAGCCGGGTTTGACGATAGTAAATAACCGCCAAAACCAACAAAAACACCGGCAAAAAAACCAAAAATAGTAATGATAATTATCTTTCTTGTGTGCTTGCGCATAAATTTAAACATAGCTTAGCTCCCGAGTATCAAAAAATTTTGTTAATTGTATAACAGTAGTAGTGGTTTAGTCAAATTTTGCTCTAAAGCTTTAAATTTGCTATCATTATAAAAATTTTTTAGGCGGAAAATGCAAGATAACCTACCAAAAGCTTATAACCCCAAAGAAATAGAAGAAAAATGGGCGCAAAATTGGCGTGAAAACCGTATTGCGTCTTCTGTAATTGACAAATCAAAAAAGCCATTTACAATTGTAATACCCCCGCCCAATGTTACCGGCTCATTGCATATGGGCCATGCCCTCAATAACACTTTGCAAGACATAATAATTCGCTTTAATAAAATGCGCGGTTTTAACACATTGTGGGTGCCCGGCACAGACCATGGCGGCATTGCCACACAAAATGTGGTAGAAAAAATGCTAATGGCTCAAGGCACATCGCGCCACGAAATTGGCCGTGAAAAGTTTTTAGAAAAAATGTGGCAGTGGCGCTCAGAAACTGGCGATGGCATTTTAAGCCAGTTAACCCGGCTTGGTTGCTTGTTAGATTTTAGCAGAACTCGTTTTACAATGGACGATGTATGCTCAAAGCATGTAATAAAAGCGTTTATTGAACTATTTAACAAAGGGCTTATTTATCGTGGAAAACGGCTTGTAAACTGGTGCCCGCGTTGCCATACCGCTCTTTCCGATATAGAAGTTGAACACGAAGAAGAAATAGGTAAGCTATGGCATATAAAGTATCCGCTTGCCGATGGCAGTGGCGAACTTATAGTTGCCACCACCCGCCCAGAAACAATGCTTGGCGACACCGCAGTTGCGGTAAACCCGGAAGATGAAAGATATAAAAATCTTATTGGCAAACAAATTGAATTGCCATTATTAAAACGCCATATTCCAATAGTTGCGGACAGTGTTGTAGATATGGCATTTGGCACGGGTGCTGTTAAGGTAACTCCCGCGCACGACCCAACCGATTTTGAAATTGGCTTAAGAAATAACCTTCCAAAAATTACCGTAATTGATTTTCATGGCAAAATGACGGTTGAGGCAGGAGTTTATGAAGGTTTAGACCGCTATGCCGCAAGAAAAAAAATACTTGAAGATTTAGAAAGTTTAGGCCTGCTTGTTGAAACCGCAATACACCCTCATGCCGTTGGCAGGTGTTACCGATGCAATACCGCCATAGAGCCATTAATATCGGAACAATGGTTTTTAAAAGTTGAACAAATGTCGAAAAAAGCTATGGAAGTTGTAAAAAATGGCACTGTAAAAATTTACCCCGACTCATGGTCGCGCCCTTACCTTTTATGGCTTGAAAAACTAAAAGATTGGTGCATAAGTCGTCAAATATGGTGGGGCCACCGCATACCAGTTTATTATTGCAAGGCAGAAAACTCAGCTAAAAAATGCCCGCCAGTAGCATCAGAAACAAAACCCGAAAAATGCCCGCATTGTGCTTGCAATGAAATGGAGCAAGACAGCGATGTGCTAGATACATGGTTTTCATCCGCCCTTTGGCCATTTAGCGTGTTTGGGGAAAACAAAGAAGAAGCCGACTACTACTACCCAACAAAAGTGCTTGTAACAGGCCACGAAATACTTTATTTATGGGTTGCGCGAATGATACAAATGAGCCTTGAGCTAAAAGGCAAAATTCCATTTGAACATGTTTTTATACACGGCATAGTGCGTGATAAGCATGGCAAAAAAATGTCCAAATCACTTGGCAATGTAATAGACCCGCTTGTAATAATGGAAAAATTTGGTACCGATGCTTTGCGCTTTGCCATAATAAGCGCTGCCGCCCCTGGGCGTGATATGCAGTTATCTGATGAATCATTTACCGCGGCGCGCAACTTTTCAAACAAAATTTACAATGCCACCCGATTTGTGTTAATGAACATAGATGAAAGCTTTGTTTATAAAGAAAATATAAGCGAAGAGAATTTGGAATTGTCCGATAAGTGGATAATTGAGCAGTGCCGCTTAACGCTTGAAACCGTTACAAAATCAATTGAGAATTACAACATAGACACCGCCGCAAGAGCAATACATGAGTTTTTCTGGTTTAAGTACTGCGACTGGTATATAGAAATTGCAAAAATTCGTTTAAACTCGCAAAATGTGCAAGCCAGAAAAACGGTACTAAGCGTTTTGTTAAAAGTGCTTTCAATTGTGCTGAAAATGGCTCATCCGATAATGCCTTTTATAACCGAAGAAATTTGGCAAACAATTGCCCCGCTGATAAAAGCGAAAACAAACGATGGTATCTGCTACATAGAACACACACAGTGGCCTTCGCTAAATGCGCTACCTGAAAGCGACGATGTTTTACGGCAAATGAAAAGCGTTTGCGATGTTATAACCGCTATAAGAACCATAAGAAGTGAAATGAATGTAGCGCATACCATAAATGTTTCTGTAATAATAAACTCGCCGGTAGATTCTTTGCTTAAGCTTTTATCGCAAAATGAGCAAGCCATAAATGCACTTGCAAAAGTTGAAAAATGCTCATTTCAAACAAATGCAACAAAGCCCGAATTTGCCGCCTCGGCAGTAATTACCGATGGTGAGCTATTTATACCTCTAAAGGGTTTAATTGACTTTGAAAAAGAAAAAGCCCGGTTAGAAAAAGAGCTTGCTCAAATAAAAAATGAACAAGACCGTTGCAAAAAAAACCTTGCAAACGAAAACTTTGTCAGCCGCGCGCCCGAACAAGAGGTAGAGAAAATGCGCGAACGCCTGCGAGAGGCGCAATTTAAATATGAACGCATAAAAGTAAATAAAGACGCACTAAAATAAACCTAAGTTAAAAAAAGTGAGATAAAAATGAAAACAAGACCAATTAAAATTACAAAAAATTACATCAAACACGCCGAAGGTTCCTGTATGATATCAATGGGCAATACAATGGTATTATGTGTTGCCACTGTAGAAGAAAAAGTGCCACCATTTATAGAAAGCAGAGGTACACAACAGGGCTGGGTAACCGCCGAGTATTCAATGCTCCCGCGCGCAGGTAAAGAAAGAAGCTCAAGGCAAAAAGGTTCTAGCGGTGGCAGGTCGCAAGAAATATCTCGCTTAATCGGCAGGTCGCTTAGGGCGGTGGTAGATATGCAAAAACTTGGACCGCGCACCATAATACTTGACTGCGATGTTATAAAGGCCGACGGTGGCACACGCACCGCGTCAATAAATGGCTCATTTATCGCACTGGCACTTGCTGTAAAAAAACTGCTTAAAGCTGGTAAAATAACCCAAAACCCAATAAACGATTATCTTGGCGCTTTAAGTGTTGGCATAGTGGATGGCAAAAAAATACCAGACCTCTGTTACGAACAAGATGTTAAAGCAGAAGTAGATATGAACATAGTATCAACCGGGGCAGGCAAACTTGTAGAGGTGCAAGGTACCGCTGAAGGCAAAGTGTTTTCGCGAAAAGACCTAAACGACTTAATAGACCTAGCCCAATCGGGCATAAAAGAAATAATTGCTACCCAGAAAACAATTATGGGGAAACTAAACTAATGAAAGAACTTTTACTTGCAACAAAGAACAAACACAAAGTTGAAGAAATAAGCGCAGTACTAAAAGGCGAACCAATAAAAATACTAGATTTAGAGACTTTTGGCAGTTTTCCTCAGGTAGTAGAAGATGGCCAGACAATAAAAGAAAATGCCATAAAAAAAGCGGTAGAAATTGCAAAACGCTTTAAAAAGTGGACACTTGCCGATGACACAGGCCTTGAAGTTGACTACCTTGGTTTAGCTCCGGGTGTTTATTCCGCTCGTTTTGCTGGTAAAAAATGCACTTATAAAGACAACAACAAAAAACTATTAAAGCTTATGCAAGACGCAGCACCAAAACAGCGCACCGCACGCTTTCGCTGTGTAATAGCAATATCGGATCCAACAGGCAGGAACTGGACGGTGGAGGATAAAATAGAGGGGGTTATTGCAGATAAAGCAATTGGCAAAGATGGCTTTGGTTACGACCCATTATTCTATGTTCCGTCTCTTAAAAAAACTTTTGCGCAAATGGATTTAGAAACAAAAAATAAAATCAGCCACCGCGGTCTCGCGCTAAAAAAAACAAAGCAACTTTTAAGAGTACTATTTAAAAGGCGTTCATAAATTTTTTACTTGATTTAATTAGTAAAAAATTTAACAGGTGCGAAGTTAGTAAAAAATTTGTTATAATACGCTCCATTTCGGGGGTTGGCTCAGCTGGTAGAGCGCTCGGTTTGGGACCGAGAGGTCGGCAGTTCAAATCTGCCACCCCCGATTTTATTTTTTGAAACACGGACTTTGCAATAGGTTTAGTGTTGTCCCCGTAGCTCAATTGGATAGAGCATCTGCCTTCTAAGCAGAGGGTTGTGTGTTCAAATCACGCCGGGGACGCTTACCAAATTCATATCAAGCCAAATGGTGGTTATAGTGTAACGGTTAGCACAAGGGATTGTGGATCCCTTAGTACGGGTTCAAATCCCGTTAGCCACCCCATTTTCCAAGTTTTGAGCATTAGTTAGAAAGTAGAGCAATAAGAAAAAATATATTAGTTACACCAGAAGCCTCAAAACTTTTCTTTTGAAGTTTTTTCATTAATAGTTCTGATGTTGCTAAAAAATAAAACAAATAAAATATTGGGACAGAAAGAAAAGGTGTTAAACAAATTATCTAACAACTTACTTGACATATTAAATTAATTTTGCTCAAATATTTTACATTTATACTTGACATTTTAAATTAAAATTGCTGAAATTCACTTGTTCATTGCATTGTATGGGCGTAAGGAGAGAGTAATTATGGCTTTAATACAGTGGAAAATGGAAAAGATTTTTTGCAAAAGAGGGCATTACCGTAAAAATTTATTTTTAGGTATGCCCCATTTTTTTGTCCTTCTATTGTTGTTTGGTTGTTGTACTCTTATGTTTTCGTTGCCAGCAAATGCCGCCAAAAAATCAAAGGTTAATAAAGCCAAGGCAACCCAGGTTGAAACCAAAACACCTCCAGCTGCGCAGCAACCCGCAAAACAATCTGTTCCAAATGTTAACCCAATTACACAAGCTGCAATTAATGCAGGGGTGGTTGCCTGTAGCAGTCGCATTAATCAAATAATAACATACCTTGTTGCAAATAGCCGAAGTGGGGCATACCTATTCTTTCCAAAAAACCAGCAAAATCAAAGCATTTTTTCAACATCAATTGAAGTAGATAGAAAAGATTCTACATCTTTTTATGCCAGTGCAAGTTTTGCTCCGCTTAGTAGTGGCCAGGCCGGCGGTGTATACGATTCTGTTGAGTATGTGCCACAATCATGCGATTATGTGGAGAAGATTATGTTTGCGAATTTAAAGCGCGCAGGAATTTTGAAAAAGAATATCCGAATTCTTGATGGCGGCGCGGTTAAGGTTTTTTTAATGCCTGCCGGGACAGGGTGTATTGTAATCAAAAAAGAAGTGGTGCAATAATTTTATATAAATTATAAATTTATTATACATATTATATAAGGGGGAAGTTTATGAGAAGGATGAATTTTAAAATGAGAAGAGCTTTTTCACTCGCAGTAGTGATTATGGGATTGTTGTTGGCATATGTGTCGGTGTGGGCGTTAGACAATGGTTTCAGCGATATCACTAATACTGGCTCGATTTACGATGTTACAGACATCGTTTCCACAGGTACCATAACAACAGAACTACTTGTTACTAGTTCTGCGACAATAACTGGTGATGCAACAGTTGGTGGTGATTTGGGAGTTACGGGATTAACCTCTCTTAGTACAACAACGATAACCGGTGATGCGACAATAACCGGTGGAGCAACAGTTGGTGGTGACTTGGGAGTTTCAGGATTAACCTCTCTTAGTACAACAACGATAACCGGTGATGCGACAATAACTGGTGATGCAGCAATAACCGGTGGTGCGACAGTTGGTGGTGATTTGGGAGTTACGGGATTAACCTCTCTTAGTACAACAACAATAACCGGTGATGCGACAATAACCGGTGGAGCAACAGTTGGTGGTGACTTGGGAGTTACGGGATTAACCGAACTTAGTACAACAACGATAACCGGTGATGCGACAATAACTGGTGATGCAGCAATAACCGGTGGTGCGACAGTTGGTGGTGATTTGGGAGTTACGGGATTAACCGAACTTAGTACAACAACAATAACCGGTGATGCGACAATAACTGGTGATGCAGCAATAACCGGTGGAGCAACAGTTGGTGGTGATTTGGGAGTTACGGGATTAACCGAACTTAGTACAACAACGATAACCGGTGATGCGACAATAACCGGTGGAGCAACAGTTGGTGGTGACTTGGGAGTTTCAGGATTAACCTCTCTTAGTACAACAACGATAACCGGTGATGCGACAATAACTGGTGATGCAGCAATAACCGGTGGAGCGAGTGTTGGTACACTTGGAGTTACAGGATTGACAACATTAAGTTCGGCAACTGTTAATGGTAATCTAATTGCTAACGGAGCCACAAACACTATAGGAGCCACAGATTCTGTCAATACTATTACTGGTGCATCAAATTATATGACCAGTACATCATCTAACACTATTGCAACAATAGGTGGAGGTAGTGTTGTAACATCTCTGACTGGAACAGCAATCACCGGCGCCAATGCTAATATTAATCTATCCAATAACTCAGCCATAATGAGTGTGAGCGGCTCTACTTTTACAATCACAAATTCGCAAATCAGCGCTCTTACCGCTGCCGGACAGGGACTTACGGTCAATGATGGTGGTGCTGTTTCCTTAGAGGGAGTAGCGGGACTCACTGCTACTGCTGGGCTTAATATTGACGCAGCTGGTGACACAGTGAGCTTATTAAATAATATAGGTGCGACAGGGCATGGTTTAACTATTGATTCAAATATCACAACCCTTACTGGTGGCACAAATTCTTCAAG